>JANPPB010000126.1:0-2371 GCA_031428295.1 Segetibacter sp.
GAGGTCGGGCATTAGTTTTCATATAAACTTCTGCACTAACAAATCAGTGCCAAAATACCTAACACCAAAACACCTCGAAACCTTTACTATCATTAAGTTATAGCATGCGTACTCTCAAAGTTAAGTTGACGCCTATGCGCCAAGGCGGGGCACCCTTGTACTTATATATTTTCATAGCATCTTTTATTATGTAGACTAATCACTTGAATTGAAACCGCTGCGACAATTTGGAATGCACCCTTTAACCTCTTCTTATAGTTTATTACAGTAGCTGTTGTACGTTTGTTGAAACATAATTTAAGTACATGCAATTTGGTATAGTAGGAAGTGGAAGCTGGGCTACGGCACTCGCAAAAATTTTAACCGATAATGAGCACATCATTAATTGGTGGATACGTAATAAAACTTCGATCTCGCAAATAAAACAACGGCATCACAACCCACACTATCTAAACTCTGCTTACTTTAATACGGCATTGCTTAAACTGGATGATAATATAGAGCAGGTTATTGCTGATTCGGAGGTGGTGGTGGTTGCCATACCTTCGGCCTTTGTTGAAGATGCCTTCGGGCAATTGCCCCGCAACATTTTTAAGGGCAAAAAAATAGTCTCTGCTATAAAGGGAATTTTACCCGAATCCAACCAACTTTTGAACGATTACCTGGCTCAACATTTTGATGTGGAGTTACAGGACTATTTTACAGTACTCGGTCCCTGCCATGCAGAGGAAGTTGCATCGGAAAAATTATCTTATTTGACCTTCTCCGGTATTGATGAAAAAATGGCGCATACCATTGCCAGCTATTTTCAAACCGAGTATTTAAACGTGCTGGCCAACCACGATGTTATAGGCGTGCAGTATGCTGCGGTTCTAAAAAACATTTATGCACTGGGCGCAGGCATAGCCCATGGTCTTGAATATGGAGATAATTTTTTGAGTGTCTATATATCGAATTCGGCCAGCGAAATGGTAGGCTTTTTGCGCAAAGCAGTTGGAGATAAAGTCTGCAACCAGGTTAATTACTCCACCTCCGTATACCTGGGCGATTTGTTGGTTACCTGTTACAGTCTCTACAGCCGCAACCGTATGTTTGGCAACATGCTGGGCAAAGGGTACTCGGTAAAAGCCGCTCAGTTAGAATTGAACATGGTAGCCGAAGGATACAATGCAAGCAAATGCATTAACATAGAAAACAAAAAAGTGATGGCCCCTATGCCTATCGCCACTACCATCTTCGACATATTGTGGAATCATCTGTCGCCAACCGAAGGGTTTAAAAGGATTGAGAATACGTTGATTTAATTTTTATAATTTAACATTCGTAGAAATAAAAAATAATGAGTATTAAGCAATCACCTAATCATAAACAATACTTGGCAACGCTTTATAAAATGAGTGCGGAGCAACGATTGCATAAGGCATTGGAATTATCGGCAATAACAAAAGAGCTTTTCCTCGGAGGTCTGCATAAAAGATTTCCTGATAAATCGGAAACAGAAATCAAAGAAATTTATTTACAACGATTATCTAAATGTTACAACCGAAATTATTAATCAAAGTATTGGCTGTTTTAAATGAATACCTAATTGATTATATGATTACCGGCTCACTCGTTTCAAGTATTCAGGGTGAACCAAGAGCTACACATGATGTTGATATTCTCGTTAATATAACTCAGTATGCTATTCCTGCATTAATTAAGGCGTTTCCACCTCCGGATTATTATATTTCAGAGTCGGCTGTTGAAGAAGCTATTCAGCAAAAATCAATGTTCAACCTATTGGATACCACCGAAGGTGATAAAGCCGATTTTTGGATTCTCACAGACGAACCTTTTGATCAATCAAGATTTGCAAGAAAGTATGAGGAAAACATGTTGGGTTTTTCTATGAAAATATCAACGCCGGAAGATACTATACTTATGAAGTTGCGGTGGGCAAAACTATCAGGCGGAAGTGAAAAACAATTTACAGATGCATTACGGGTGTATGAAGTTCAATACCAAAACCTTGACCTGAATTACATAGAACTATGGATACAAACTTTACAGGTAAAGGAGTTTTGGGAAAGGCTAATACAGGAAGCACAGCCATTGAGGTAAAATCTTTCAACCCTTTTTTACCACAAAACCAACGGGGCAGGGCACAGGGTTAGGCTTGTCATTAAGCTATGATATTGTAAAAGCGCATGGAGGAGAATTGAAAGTGGAGACGAAGGAAGGAGAAGGGGCGGAGTTTATTATTGTATTATTCATATGATTTAATCATCACTCACTGCTGCTTTAAGAAAACCATTGCAAATCCGGAAGGAGAACAAACTAAATAACTGATTATGAAAAAGATCATTCTATTGTTGTTGGTTAGCCTAAG
>JANPPB010000127.1:0-3161 GCA_031428295.1 Segetibacter sp.
AGTTATACTCAAGATGCTTCATAAGGGTATGATTATAATCAACCCTTACAACGAAATATAATTGGCTTTATTTTCCAAAAAAATAATCTTTTCCCACTGCCAGAAACATATGATGATCAAAAAATTAGATGGAATATTTAATCAGACATAAAAATGTAGTCATAATAAGTTTCTCTTAATTGTACATACATTACTTTGTCGATTAACAGATTGCGAGGAAGGTAGGATCAAAAAGAATCAAAAGAAGCTGTTATCTATCATTTAAAATTTATATATAACTACAAACGGCTCCAATAAATCGAAGCCGTCAATTCTCTCTTATCAACAATTTAGAAATGAAATTTACAGCATACCATTCACTCAAAAATATTTTCATCTATGCGGCATCGTTCGTGCTTAAGCATATTTATAGCCTCCGCTACCAGAAAATCTGTTTTAATCAATTGGGTTTCTTCTTTCACTTTTAGTTTTAAGGCCTTTTTTCTTATGCTTTCAATAAACCTTCTTATATCAATTTCGGTCTCCAAAATAAGCCCGGGAACCTGAAAAGGCTTATCATCCTCGTCTTTGGCTACCATAGTAAAATAAGAAGTGTTGGTGTGCTTGGAAATATTGGTTTTTACATTCTCAGATTCTACTCTTATACCCACGATCATAGATGAATTACCAACATAATTTACGTTCGCTTTTAGCGAGACCAACTCTCCAACTTCCACCGATTGCAGAAAATCAACCGTATCTATTGAAGCGGTTACACAGTACGCCCTTGCATGTTTACAGGCGCATACATAAGCAGCTTTATCCATGAGGGATAGTATTACTCCCCCATGAATTTTGCCCCCAAAGTTTGTGTACGAGGGAATCATTAGTTCGGTTATCGTGGTTCGGGAAGATTTAGGGGATACAAAGGCGGCTTCGCTCATAAATTAATTTTTAGGTAATTGGTAACAAGGATCAAAAGTAAACCACACCAAAAACAAAACATCACCTATGCCTTTTGTAATGAAGTTTGCTTAAGCCGCCATAACAATCTTTAGTGTTGCATCATTATTTATCTTATTGTATCATTCTGTACCATTTTGTATCATTCTGTTGCAATCTGAACCATCTGTATCTTGTATAATTCTGTATCATGTTTAATGAATAATTGGTGCTGAAGGACTTTACAGATGATATATACCCCCAAAAAAAGACCCCGGAAAACCAGGGTCTTTGCATTAAATAATATGAGTAAGTTTAATGAGGCTTGTAAGTGCTGGTAATGCTTTTTGCCAAATCCACCATTTTATGTAATCCATCTTCGGGTAAGTTACCTTTCTTAAACTCGTTCAAAAGATCAGCATGTTTGTTTTCCATCTCTACAAGAAAATGAGCTTCAAACTCTTTTACTCTTTTAACCGGAACGTCTCTTAACAAACCTTGTGTGCCCAGGTAAATAATAGCCACCTGCTTTTCAACGCTCATAGGTGAGTATTGATTCTGTTTTAAGATTTCCACGTTTCGGGCACCTTTGTCAATCACCGCCTTTGTAGCCGGGTCAAGGTCACCACCAAACTTAGAGAATGCTTCCAACTCGCGGTATAATGCCTGGTCAAGTTTAAGCGTACCAGATACTTTTTTCATTGATTTAATCTGCGCATTACCACCCACACGGCTTACAGAAATACCAACGTTAATGGCAGGACGAATACCGGCGTTGAACAGGTTACCCTCAAGAAAAATCTGTCCGTCGGTAATAGAAATAACGTTTGTAGGAATGTATGCTGATACATCGCCTGCCTGGGTTTCGATAATTGGAAGGGCCGTTAACGATCCACCACCTTTTACCAAATGACGAATTGATTCAGGAAGATCATTCATCTTGCGGGCAATTTCATCTTTAGTAATAATCTTGGCAGCTCTTTCTAATAAACGACTGTGCAAATAGAATACGTCTCCAGGATATGCTTCACGTCCCGGTGGTCTTCTCAATAACAATGACACCTCACGGTAAGCCACGGCTTGTTTGGAAAGATCATCGTAAATAATAAGAGCCGGACGACCGGTATCTCTAAAAAATTCTCCAATTGCAGCTCCGGCAAAAGGTGCATAGAATTGTTGAGGAGCAGGGTCAGACGCTGATGCCGCAACAATTGTTGTATAGGCCATAGCTCCATTCTCTTCCAAAGTCTTCATTACCCCGGCAATGGTGCTGGCTTTTTGGCCAATGGCAACATATATACAGTAAACAGGTTTACCTGCCTCGTAGAATGCTTTTTGATTTATTATAGTGTCAATACAAATAGCTGACTTACCGGTTTGGCGGTCGCCAATAACCAGCTCCCTTTGTCCACGACCAATAGGTATCATAGCATCAATAGCTTTAATACCGGTTTGAAGCGGTTCTTTAACCGGCTCCCTAAAAATTACACCCGGGGCTTTACGCTCCAATGGCATTTCATATAGTTCTCCGGCAATGGGGCCTTTACCATCAATAGGCTCACCCAACATATTAATTACGCGACCACTTAACCCATCACCCACTTTTATACTGGCAATTTTACCGGTACGGCGTGCAATGGATCCTTCTTTAATTCCATCAGGATTACCCATTAAAACCACACCTACATTGTCTTCTTCAAGGTTCAATGCTATAGCCTTAACGCCATTTTCAAATTCCACCAGTTCGCCACTTCTAACATTGTTTAACCCATAAATGCGGGCTATACCATCACCAACCTGTAAAACAGTACCAACTTCTTCAAGGTCGGCTGAGGAGTTAAAATTGCTCAGCTGTTGCCTCAATATTGCTGAAATCTCATCTGGCTTAATATCAACCATAGTTTTTATTTTATAAAGTAAAAAGTAAAAAGTAAAAAGTAAAAAAGAGCAGCGTAATATTTACTGCCTACTATCTACTATTTGCGCTTCGTATTTAGTTTAGCCTACTCAAGAAATTTTTTGGGTACCAGCAGTAGGAATTCAATTGAAAACCCTTGCGTCAGTCTATCCCGATAGTGATTACGTATCGGGACACTCTTGTACAATTGTACTTTATTCAACCTTTCCCTGCACTTAAAACTTAGAAAAAAAAGACTTTCACTTCTGCCATTAACAACTTACCATTCATTTTTACCATCTCACGTGCCACCCCCTGCTATCTATTCACCACTCACCATTCA
>JANPPB010000128.1:0-2733 GCA_031428295.1 Segetibacter sp.
ATTATGTGGGCAAGGCAAACTCAGCGCTGGAGCAACTTCGATTTTGAAGGTCCGGCCCGCGATGGCTTTGCTGTTGACTGGCCCATACGTTACAACGATATTGCAGACTGGTATACTTATGTTGAAAAATTTGCGGGTATATCCGGTAATAAAGACGGCATCGATACCTTACCCGATGGGGACTTTTTACCGGCCGATGATTTGAGTTGTGTGGAAACTTATTTTAAAGAGCAGGTGGCTAAAAAATATAAAGACCGGCATGTTATCTATGCCCGTTGTGCACACTTAACCAAACCAAACGACATACACTTGCAACAAGGCAGAGGTCAGTGTCAAAAGAGAAACTTATGCCAGAGGGGTTGTCCGTTTGGAGGATATTACAACAGCAATTCAACTACTATTCCCTGGGCCGAAAAAACAGGTAACCTCACACTGCGTACCCATTCGGTTGTTCATTCAATTATTTATGACGAACAAAAAGGCAAGGCCACCGGTGTAAGGGTGATTGATGCAAACACAAAAGAAACGCTGGAGTTTTTTGCCCCGGTAATCTTTGTAAATGCAGCCGCCTATAACACCAATTTGATCCTGCTCAATTCAATTTCAAAACGCTTTCCTAATGGGTTGGGTAACGATAGTGGTGTGCTGGGTAAGTATGTGGCCTTTCATAATTACAGGGCAAGGGTTAGCGCCAAATACGAGGGCATGTTGGAGAGCACCACCGATGGTCGCCGGCCTACCAGTGCCTACATTCCACGATTTAGGAATGTGTATAAACAGGAAACTGATTTTTTAAGAGGCTATGCAATGACCTTTTCTGCCTCGAGGGGGACCAAACAAAACAACGATGGTTTTGGCGATGCACTGAAGAAAAATTTAATAGCTGAACCTGAAATTGGCCCGTGGTATGTAGGCGCCGGTATGATGGGCGAAACAATACCAAAGGAAACCAATTTTGTAAGCCTGGACCCGGTTAAAAAAGATGAATGGGGCATACCGCTTTTAAAAATTTCTATTGACTATGATGACAATGATGAAAAGATGATACAGGACTTTTTTACAGAGATGACCACCATGTTTACCGATGCAGGTTTTACCGATGTAAAAACCTCCGACTCAAAACAGGCACCGGGCCTTGACATACACGAAATGGGTGGTGTACGAATGGGCAACGATCCAAAAACATCTATGCTTAATAAATGGCACCAACTGCATGCATGTAAAAATGTGTTTGTAACCGATGGTGCTTCTATGACATCTACTTCAACACAAAACCCATCGTTAACTTATATGGCCTTTACTGCAAGGGCAGCCAATTATGCAGTGGAACAATTAAAGAAAGGTGAATTGTAATGTTAACCTGATTATTACTTAAGAATCTGTCTTCGAAGGCAGTCTCTTAGGACTTTGCAGGTTCTCACTAATGAGCGGCTGCGTGTGCAGAGAACCTGAAATAGGGGCAATTGGTAGAACACCACCACGAGCCTACGCTTCAGTCAAATTTACTACCCTGCAAAGGCGCTAATAACCAAATAGGGGCTAAGAGTACAAAGCGGGTACGTAGAAAGTGGCGACCTTCCGGTCAGGCGGGGACAATATTTGGAATGGAGACGTATTATAAACAATAAACAAAACAAACAACATGAACAATTTAAACAATGCTTCTACAATACTTGTAGCAGGCGCTACAGGCTATTTAGGCAGTGAAATTTGTCGTCAACTAATTTCTAAAAATAAAAACGTCAAAGGTTTGGTGCGTACCACATCAGATTCAAATAAAGTGGCTCATTTAAAGAAATTAGGTGTTGAGATAGTTGAAGGTGATTTAAAGAACAAAGGCTCTTTAGAAAATGCTTTGCAGGGGGTGTCGGCAGTTATTACAACAGTTTCCTCTACTTTATCAAGGCAGGAAGGTGATTCCATTCAAACAGTAGATGAGGAAGGCCAAATTAATCTGGTTGATGCTGCTTTAAATGCAGGCGTAAGCCACTTTATATATGTTTCTTTCTGTGAACTCGGTGAATGTCCGCTGCAAACAGCTAAACGAAATGTGGAAAAACATCTTACTGAAAGTGGTTTGAAATATACCATTTTGCAACCAACCTATTTTATGGAAGTTTGGCTAAGTCCTGTATTAGGCTTTGATTATCCCAATGCCAAAGCCAGCATTTTTGGTGAAGGAAAGAACAAAGTGTCCTGGATAGCAATAAAAGACGTAGCATCATTTGCTGTAAACTCGTTAGATAATCCTGCTGCTAAAAATCGAATAATTGAGTTGGGTGGACCAGAGGCATTAAGTCAACTTGAAGTAGTAAATATTTTTGAGACCACAAAAGGAAAAAGGTTTGAACTTCAATTTGTGCCAGAAGAAGTTCTGAAAGCACAAAGAGATGGAGCCCATGACCCATTGAGCAAATCATTTTCTACATTAACATTGGGAGTGGTGACTGGAAGTGTAATTGATATGATAAGCATCCTTGATGATTTTCCAATTCGACTGACTTCTGTAATTGATTATGCAAACAGTTGAATAAATTTTTATTAATGTCTTAACCAAAACACAAGGCTATGCAGGTGACAGGCGGATTGCGCCTTTGCAGGTGTTCTTCATCTGCACATTAGTCTTCTTGTGGAATCAATCGGTATTTAAGCAAAAGCTAAATTACATTCACAACAATCCTGTTATAACAGGTTTATGTCGTTATCCTGAAGATTATAGGTATTCATCGGCAG
>JANPPB010000129.1:0-2571 GCA_031428295.1 Segetibacter sp.
ACGTCTGTAGTAAATGCTACCGCTGAATAAGTAGGATTGAAATAAAGCAGAATCGGGTAGGGAAGAGTTGTGCTGTTGTACTGCTATAGAAATTAGAAAATCATCAAGCGCAGCAGAATCTTTTTGATAGGTAATATTAAGAACCCCTGATCGTATAAGACTTGTAATTAAAACACTGTCGTTTACTTTATTTGATACAAGCAACGTTATTACTTTTTTATAGGCTTCAAGCGCTAGACTATCAGTGCTTGGGGTAGGAGAGGCAGTATTGAAAAGTTGCTCAGCTTTATTAAATGGTTGGCGATAGTTAACTGAAACAGCGGTGCGTTGTCCGTTGTGATTAAGGAGAATGAGGATTAAAAAAATACAAAACAAAATTCTCTTCGCCATAGATAATAGTAAGGTGGTGAAAAGTACGAAATAGTAAATGGCTGTTAATGGCTTACTATAAATATGCAGGGAGGGCGGGGCTTGGCAGCACGGGCCATTAATGGGGCAGATGTTAAATTGTCGGGCCCAATAATGGTTCCTTGCCTCGAAGCAATAATATCAAAAGCTTCCGGTGTAACATCGCTCATAGAGTCAAAGAAATATAATTTCACCTTAAGCTTGTTATCATTCTTATTACTCTTGTCGTTAATGCGGTACGTCATTTCAAACTCTCGCCGGTCATTGTTTTTTGGTGAATTGCCAAAAACACCTTTTCGCACACTTTCGGCCAGGTTTATTTCAGCAGTAGCAATATTAACCTTACAGCTCTGGCTATTACAACCCGATCCAACATCAAACACAGTCCCGTTATTTAATCCCGGCACAGGGGCAAGTTTGTTGGCATTATATACTGGTCGTAAAACAGAATCACCTTTTGCAAGGTTATAAAATCCATCAAAATAGTTTATGCCCGAAATAGTGATAAAGGTGTTTAATGTATCTTTTTTAACCACATCAACAAACGATACCCTGTACTTTAATCCAGCATCGCTTTCCGAAATATTAATGGCTCCGGTTGTTGTATTTAAAGAAAGCCCTTCGGGAAAAGAAAAGTAAGTCCCCGCTTTTGCGTTAACGGGGTTAATTGAATTGTCACGTTGACCTGTAACATAAAAAACAGAATCGGGATAGCTGAATGTTAGGGGCGTAACAATGGGTGATGGCTGATCGGTTTTGGTACATCCCCACGATAAAGTGATAACGATAAGCGTAAACAGGGTGAATGATTTTTTCATAACATGTATTATGGACTTAGTAAAACCCGGGTGTTGGTTTGTAACCGAAAATTTTAAATATTATTCCTCTCAGAGATAATATAAAAGGCCTAATTAAAAAATTGATGTATTTGCATTTTTAGTTGAAGCAAGTTATTGGGTTGAAATAATCAGGTAACTCACTTTCACATAAAAATAGGTTGAAGTCAATTGTATATCCATTACCCTGCCCATCCTTTGCAAAGGTTTAACCCCAACTGCCTTTGTTTAAAAATTTATAAAAAATATTAAGTAATCCGGTTACATTCTTTCTACGGCCGGTTACTATATAAAAACTATCAGCCTTATCAACGGAACTTTCAGCTAATCAATTGTCTTCAGCACTGAAACCATGGCAGTACTCAGGATCGAATGATTGTTGAATGAAGAACCAAATTTTTATAACCATCACTTTAAAAACTCATCAAATGAAAAGTAACCTTGTTATCATGTTCGTCTTAATTGTTATTGTATCAATCGCTACCCCTGGCTGTACAAAAAGTAGTGATGTACCGGCCAGCCTTCAAACTCAACAGGCAAGTTTTGCTGAAAGAAAAGCCGTTGGATTACCATCTGCCGGATCAACCAACACTGCCGCACCTGTACAAACAGCTACACCGTTAACTACTGCTCAATTGGTTACATCAGGTGTTTGGAAAGTTGGCTCGTATATGGAAGGCACCCAAAACGGTACCTCCAAATTCGACAAGTTCACCTTTACATTCAGCGCTAATTTTACAGTTACTGCTAACGAAAATGGCAGCATTACACAGGGAACCTGGTACGAAAGAGTTGCTGTTTTTTATTATGGCATTCCATCTTATGGTTCAGGTCCCGAAGGGTTTGGGCTTTCATTTGGTAAAAAAAGACCGCTATCCTTACTGAGCAAAAACCTTTTTTGTTCTAAAAAAACCACCACCCGCATTTACCTCGATAGTGTTAACCCTGCCGAAGACTCCCATATTGTTTTAGTAAAAATGTAATCAGTCCTGTTTAGCCAATATTCTTAAACCTCTAAACCCCTGTGCCGGCCTGCCGGTTTCGGGGTTTTTTGTGTAACTATTTTTACACTTAAAAGCCTGTAAAATATTTACACTTTAAAAATCAGGTTAAAATAACATTCCCTTATATATCAGTTTTTCCGATTTACGTTTTTTAAGGTAGGTTTGCCAGTCTTTAAAAAAACCCGGAACTGCGATGTAAGCACGTTAATTTCAACTGCATCTTACATCTGCCTTTATTAAAAACCTATATAAAAATGAATTTCAACAGGATTAACAACATTGTTGGATGGATCGTTTGCATCATCGCCAGTGGAACATACATT
>JANPPB010000130.1:0-2349 GCA_031428295.1 Segetibacter sp.
AAAAAAATGCTTAAGCGAATATCAATGTCCTATGTATATTTAAGGGTCATTTTTACACTAAATATGCCTGCCTCATGTTCATTACCAAAAAATTATCACTTTTAGTTAGTACGCTTGTTTTAATTGCAATTTTTTTTTACGCATGTACAAGTTTAAAAAATCCCAGTGCAACAAATAGTTCCACAGCAACACCAAACAAAAATCGGGTGTTGGTTTTTATTAAAACTGCCGGGTTCTATCACACTTCTATACCCAGTGGAGTAGCAGCCATTCAAAAGCTGGCAGCCGATAATAATTTTACAGCCGACACCACACGCGATGCATCCTATTTTACACAGGATAGTTTACAACATTACAATGCTGTTATTTTTTTAAGCACCACTTTAAATGTATTGAATGCTGAACAACAGGTAGCATTTGAAAGGTACATACAGGCAGGTGGTGGCTTTGTAGGCGTTCATGCCGCAGCCGATACTGAATACGATTGGCCCTGGTACAATAAACTTGTCGGAGCCTGGTTCTCCAGCCATCCCAGGCAACAGAAAGCCATGATTGATATTGTAGATTCAACCAATGCTGCTACCTCTTTCTTACCAAAAAGATGGGAGCGCTTTGATGAATGGTACAATTACCGCAACATCAACCCCGATATAAAAGTGTTGGCCAATTTGGATGAGACCAGCTACGAAGGTGGCACCAATGGCGACAATCATCCAATTTCCTGGTATCATGAATTTGATGGAGGCAGGTCTTTTTATACCGGTCTTGGCCATACCAACGAAAGCTACAGCGAGCCCATGTTTGTTAAGCATTTGCTTGAAGGCATTAAGTATGCCGTAGGTACAAAGCCTCTTGATTACAACAAGTCTTATGCGGTAAGACTCCCTGAAGACAATCGCTTTACAAAAACTGTTTTGAGCAACGATTTAAACGAGCCTATGGAACTTACCGTTGCCCCTGATGGAAGGGTATTTTTTACAGAGCGTTCCGGAAAATTATATGTATACGAGCCTGCATCAAAACAAACAAGGTTGTTATATAATTTTCCTGCTAAAGCAGTTGATAAATATTTGAATGGGCTGATAGGTATCACCCTTGATCCTGATTTTAAATTAAACAACTATATCTACTTTTTTTATTCAAGCAACACTGGTGAACAATACCATCAAAACGTTTCAAGATATAAAATAACCACTGACGGTAACCTGGATACTTTGTCTGAAAAAATCATCATTAAAGTGCCAATCGATCTTGAGGTGAGTGCCCACACGGGTGGTTCACTGGCCTGGGATAAAAATAAAAATCTGTTTATCTCCACAGGTGATAATACGGTTCCTTTCCAGTCGGATGGATACGCACCTTTGGATGAAAGAGAAGGACGTAAAGAATATGATGCACAGCGTTCTGCCGGTAATCCAAACGACATGAGGGGCAAAATACTTCGCATACACCCGGAGGCTGATGGAAGTTACACTGTACCCGAAGGCAATTTGTTTGCAAAAGGTACACCGGGTACAAGACCTGAAATTTTTGTAATGGGTTGTAGAAATCCCTATCGTATTGCAGTGGACGAGGAAACCAGCTATGTTTATTGGGGCGAGGTGGGTCCTGATGCCGGAAGGGACAGCCGTCATGGCCCCCGTGGCTACGATGAATTTAACCAGGCTAAAAAGCCGGGTAATTTTGGCTGGCCATATTTTGTAGGCAACACCCAGGTTTATCACGACTCCGATTTTGCTGCAAAAACTGTGGGCCCTTTGTTCGACGTCAATGGCCCAACAAACAGCTCACCTAATAATACTGGTGCAAAGGTGTTACCTGCGCCAACCATGCCCATGATCTGGTATCCCTACAACCGCAGCGAAGTGTTTCCTGACCTTGGTGAGGGTGGCAGATGTGCCATGGGTGGACCAATATATCATTACAAAGCCGGTGTTCAATCTAATACCAAGTTACCTGCGTACTACGACAAAGCATGGTTTGTATACGACTGGATGCGTAACTGGGTTTTTGCCATTCACATGGATGAAAACAACAATTACAAAAAGATGGACCGCTTTATGGAAACCAATGGCGATTTTAGGCGCCCCGTTGATATTGAGATAGGACCCGAAGGCTCGATGTATATGCTGGAGTACGGCTCAGTTTATGGCATTGATAATGAAGATGCAAGGCTGGTTCGTATAGATTACAATAACGGTAACCGTTCGCCGGTTGCCAACATTAGTGCAAAGGATACGGTTGGCCTGGCACCATTAAAAGTTGCCTTTAGCAGCCGCCAGAGTTACGACTACGATGAGGCAGATAAAATGACCTACTCGTGGAATTTTAATGGAAGCGAAATATCCA
>JANPPB010000131.1:0-2103 GCA_031428295.1 Segetibacter sp.
ATAGACAACAGCAACCCTGCCCAACCGGTAAACAAATATTTTATAAACATACCCGGCAATGTAGATGTGGCTGTCAGGGGCAACATATTGTATGCTGATATGTACAGCGACATGGTGACAATAGACATTAGCAACCCTTCCGCAATACAACTAAAAGGGGTGGTAAACAACGCCTTTCCCGAAAGAAGATATAGCAATGGTTTTGTTGCCGATACCTCGCTGGTGATTGTAGATTGGGCAAGAAAAGATACCATGGTAGAATGTATGGGTAGCATGATAGCCTGGGAAAGGGGATTGTTTCTTGATGCTGGAATTGGTAGTGTACAAAGTGCGGTTAAAGCGGCCACCGGTATTGCCGGTTCAATGGCGCGTTTTTCATTAATGAATGACTACTTGTATACCGTGTCCGACAATGCACTAAACGTATTTAATGTAGTGCAACCCGAAAGTCCGGTGTTCACCAATAAGGTTAATCTCGGCTGGGGTATAGAAACTATTTTTCCCTTTAAAAGCAACCTTTTTATAGGATCCACAACTGGGATGTTCATTTATGGTACAGGTAACCCTGCTGCTCCCAACCAAATAAGTCGTTTTACGCATATGCGTGCCTGCGATCCTGTAATTGCAGATGATAACTACGCCTTTGTAACCCTGCGTACGGGTAATGCTTGTGCAGGTTTTAATAATCAATTGGATGTGTTAGACATTAAGAACCTGCAGAATCCAACACTGCTTAAATCGTATGCACTTAAAAATCCGCATGGTTTATCAAAAGATGGTAACCTGTTGTTTATATGCGATGGCACTGCCGGAGTAAAGATGTTTAATGCGGCCAACGTACACAACCTTGCCCACATTAAAACAATAGAAGGTGTAGATGCTTACGATGTAATTGCAACAAATAACATTGCCCTTGTGGTGGCCAAAGATGGCTTGTACCAGTACAGCTATGCCAATCCTGCCGATCTTAAATTGTTAAGTAAAATGGGCATCACCAAAAATTAATACAGACCATGAAATTATTATTAAGTTGCCTGCTGGCCATGCTGATAGTGCCTGCAATACACGCACAAAAAAATAAAGAAAAGTCTGCAGGCAAAATGGCTTTTTCTTCCATAAACCAGGTTGGGGTATTAACCGGCGCAGCCGGACAGTCAGCTACCGTGCAAACCATAAATGGAGTACAAATAAACAAATGGTTTACAGGTATTGGGGCCGCAATAAACTATTACGGCATGCGAAGTATTCCTGTGTTTGCCGATGTAAGAAAGACTTTCGGCAATAAGCCAAACAGTCCCTTTGTTTATGTGGATGCAGGGTTAAATTTTCCCTGGGAAACAACTAACCAATTACAACAAAAAGGTTACGAGAAATCAGATATAAAGGGACCTTTTTACGATGTTGGTCTTGGCTATAAACTTTCCGGAAAACATAACCGTGCTATCCTTATAAGTGCGGGGTACAGTTATAAAAAGATGCGCAACCAATCGCCCATGTACAGCATTTTGCCATGGCCACGGCCGGTCACGCCCAACTACGAAACCTATACCAATCATTTTAGAACTATCGTGGTAAAGGTGGGGGTGCAGTTGTAAAAGAAAGTTGCGAAGAAAATGGCAACGTGTTCAAGCCAGGGTTCAACCCTTCAACCCATAAATCTAACTTCTGGCAATCGGATGTTGACGGGGACGGCGAAGCTTTTTTTAGACGAGCTGAGTGAGTGTGCAGAAACTTCAGTATGCTTTACCTCTGGCCAATCTGAGATCCATTTATTTTTAAGAATTAAATGATAAGACTGAAATGATAATCATTTTAATATGACCAACCCCTGAGAAAACTTATGAGTATTACAAATATCAGTATAGGAGAATTGCGGTAAAAATTGCGCTTGAATTATAAGTAGCGTCTTACCCTCAAGCACGAGCAGCTAAAGAAGATTTTCGTATTACCAGTTCACCTTTCAATTCCAGTTGTACCAGCCCTTTCTTTTCTTCTATCAAATCCATTAAAGTTTGCACAGCTAACCTGCCCATCTCCTGCAATGGTTGTTTAATGTGTGTTAAGGGAGCATAGAAAAGATCGGCTGCCTCCGACTCATCAAAG
>JANPPB010000132.1:0-6702 GCA_031428295.1 Segetibacter sp.
CGGTAGTATTCGTATTGTTTTCTACGACCTTCTATTTCTGCCGGTATACCGATTGAGATATCATTTACCAAGGCATCAAACTTGTCTAATATATAAACGACTTTTTCCTGTTCGTGAAGAGGTGGCATAGGGATGGAATAAGATTCAAATTCCTTTGCCTGAACATGGGGTACGCCACTGCCCTTTTTCATTTGATGTATTTTGTCCTGATTCTTTTTAAGGAAATAATAAACGAACTTAATTTTGAATAAAGTTTCCTGTGGGTGAATACTGAACGCATCAGTTAGAAAAAGAGGTTTATTCCAGTAACTTACTAATCCACAATAAGCCCCTGACCTGGCAATAACAATCGTTTCTCCACTTCTGTTGCCTTTATTATGAAAACAAATTGATTTAGGAGCATTTGCCACAACAGGAAATTCCCCAGGGATGGTTTCCTTTATTGTTATTGCAGTACCTCGAAGGATTTTAGCTACTTCACCCAATTTTTTCCATTCCACCTCTTTCTCTTCAAAACTCAAAAGCGCATCTCTATAAAAAGCATATTGCGTTTTTCTAGCTTCCAATTCAGCTTCCAATTCAGCTTCCAATTCAGTGAACAAGTCGAGGATCTTTACAATTTCTTCTTGTATTTCGAGTGGTGGAATGGGGATTTGAAATTTTCTTATAACACTGTCTGAAATTGCTGGATAACTTGTTCCTTGTTCATTTGATTCAACGTATTGATAAAAAGAAGGAGTACCT
Source organism: Segetibacter sp. (assembly GCA_031428295.1). GTDB lineage: Bacteria > Bacteroidota > Bacteroidia > Chitinophagales > Chitinophagaceae > Segetibacter. Next base: position 745 of record JANPPB010000132.1, read on the forward strand.
AGTAAGTGGAAAAGAAAGTTACTTAGTACAATATTAGTATTAGGGCGTAGAACGCAAAAACCTGTACTACAAATTTGACCATTGTACAGTCGTGGAATAAGCGCATAACGTTTGAGCATTGGACGTGTAGTTCCAAAGATTATATCCCCTTCCTCAACTATTTGTTGGGCACGACTTGGTGCAGTTTCAACATTTATGGTTATAGTACCAACAATAGAGTGCGTTGCTCGGTCTACGGAAGTAAGATCAATATATTTAAATTCGTCAGCTATGTTTTCAGACCAGCGGATGTTTTTTGTTTTCATAACAACCTCGCCAATTAGCTTAAACTCTACTCCATCAGGGCAAAGCTGTTGTATCAATTCGTCTATTTTGCTCATACCGTGGCGTAATTAGTTTTTCTTCCTCCCTTTTATTTGTTTGGGCTGTTTTGCTTTCTCTATCTCTTTAATGCTATTGGCGTTGGGTAAATTTTCAGGCATCGTTCCGCCAAGCTCCTGAATGGTTTTCCGTACTTTTTTGCCCACTTCAAAATGTGTTTGATTGGCTTGGTGTTTGCCTTTTATTTCTTCTCTCCGCAATTTATCTTCGGTTTGTGTGGCACGAAATAAATTGGCCGCTAATTCGGTGCTGCCCATGTGGTCGAGTATCTGCTGGCTCTTCTTCAACCCTTTTCTTTTATGTATGCCTTTTGCATCAAGCCCACCATACAAACCCATGTAACCATGATTTTGAAAGATGGCATAATCCAACGAATTAATTACTCCTGCATTTTTTGCTGCTGCAGCCAAATGGGTGTTGTGCTTTGCCATTTCATTCCTCAGAAATAGTCTTTTCTCGTCTTCACTGCTTAACCGGTTGTAAGCCTCCATTTGTGTTATTTCCTGTATGCGGGTTTGTACGGCAAAATAAGTTTGCCCCAATGCCACCACGTCTTTTGATGGATCGGCATTTTGTACAATTAAATAACAGGCATACCGGGAGAGTTTGTAGCTTGGATAAGTATGTGTTGCTCCCGAACCTACGGCTACCACCTCGTTGAGTTCAACGAGGTGGTTAGCGACAGTCTGTCCGCTGTTTTCACAAGCCTCTTTAGCTTTTTCAATAACACCCAAAAAATTTCTAAAATCTGTATAATCTAATGTTTTAGCCAGTTGACGAGCCATCCAGAATTCGTTGCCGTTCTTATCAGTCTGTTTTATTTGTTCAAAAACTGACAGGTTGTTACCTGCTATTTCATTTTGCATTTTATATCATGTTTTATTTTTGAAATCACACCTTAGCATTTATGGAATCGCCTTCCAAATCAGCAACAATCTCATCAATGGCTGTACGAAGCTTGTTTTGCTTTATCACTATCTCGGCAATGTGAGCATTCAACTTTTCTATGTCAACTTCTTCATTTGTGTTTTCCTGTTCTACGAAACTGCTAACGGCTATGTTGTAATCATTATCAGCAATGTCTTTATTCAATACTATTTTGGCAAAGTGGTCATCGTCTTTTCGCGCTATATAAGCGTTCAGAATCTTCTTACGGTTGTTATCAGTCAATTTGTTTTTATTGCCGCCACGAACAAACTCCGCAGAAGCGTCAATAAACAATGTAGCATTGTCTTTCTTGCTTTTCTTCAACACAATAATGCAGGTACCTATAGTAGTACCAAAGAAGAGATCGGGTGGTAGCTGTATTACAGCATCTATATAGTTGTTGTCGATAAGGTACTTGCGAATTTTTTGTTCTGCACCGCCACGGTATAATACACCAGGAAACTCAACAATTGCAGCCGTGCCCGAAGTAGAAAGCCAATGCAGCATGTGCAGTGTAAACGCTAAGTCGGCTTTGCTTTTAGGCGCCAATACACCTGCAGGAGAAAAACGGGGATCATTTATTAATAGAGGGTTAGCATCACCTTCCCACCTGATAGAGTAAGGTGGATTAGAAACAATCGCATCAAACGGTTCATCGTCCCAATGTTTTGGGTCCGTTAAAGTATCTCCATGTGCAATATCAAATTTTTCATAGTTGATATCATGTAAAAACATGTTGATGCGGCAGAGGTTAAAGGTGCTAATATTTACTTCCTGTCCGTAAAAGCCCTGCCTTACATTTTCTTTGCCCAATACTTTTGCAAACTTCAATAATAACGAGCCTGAACCGCATGCAGGATCATATACTTTGTTTACCTGCTTTTTGCCAACGACTGTTATTTCTGCTAACAGTTCAGAAACTTCCTGCGGAGTAAAAAACTCCCCACCGGATTTACCGGCATTACTGGCGTACATGGTCATTAAAAACTCATAGGCGTCTCCAAAAGCATCTATGGTGTTCTCCTGGAAGTCGCCCAGCTTTAAGCCCCCTATTGAATCAATGATCTTGGTCAGTTGCTCGTTTCGCCTTTGCACTGACCCACCCAGTTTGTTGCTGTTGATATCAATATCATCGAACAATCCTTTTAGATCGTCTTCGCTATCGGTACCTTTTGCAGAGTTTTCAATATTCTTAAATACACGGCTTAGCGTTTCGTTTAGGTTTTCATCCGTCTTCGCTTTTTTGCGAACGTTTACAAATAACTCTGAAGGCAGAATGTAAAAGCCCTTTTCTTTAAGCGTATCGGCTCTTCCGAATTCAGCATCTGTGTCTGAAATGTCTGCATAATTGAAGTTGGTATTACCGGTACGCTGCTCTTCTTTGTTAAGGTAGGAGCTAAGGTTTTCGGAAATAAACCTGTAAAACAACATGCCTAAAACATAGGCTTTGAAGTCCCAGCCATCAACGCTGCCACGTAAGTCGTTAGCTATTTGCCAGATTGCACGGTGTAGTTCATCCCTTTCCTGTTCTTTAGCCATAGTTAGTTTTGGTATTGAGTTTTAAGCGGGTGAAAGTACGAGTTTAAAGCTTGCTTTTATGGCCGCTTTCTCCTGCCACGTTTTCCTACTCATACCTTATCCGCATAGCAATAAACCTGTCATAGCATGGCTGTATTTTCAGCTTGTCCCAAGCCTCACCATCCCAACCCCCGTTTCGCAAAATAAAGCCCGTCTCCGCTTACTCCCTTTGCCACAAATATCGGCCAGCCGCTACCTTATAATATATCTGCCGGCGAAGCGTTATCTACACGACACGAATTATATTTAAATATGAGAGCCCTGTTGTTCGACTACCCTGGCAGTTCGTTAAACCGCATCGCATATGCATACTGTATGCGCATGGCATACCTGCTTGCCAATAAAGTGGTATACGCCGGCGACGCTGCCGAAATTTATCATATTATTCAGCACCGGCAGTCGCTTACAAATATTCAAATGGTGCAGGTATTACAACAATATATGCCTCGTGAAGCGGAGCTGGTGAAACTCATGAAAGATAACTTTAAAGCCAGCAGTAAAATCAGGTTCAAAGATGCGCCATTACTTGCGATGCATAAAAAAGCTCAGGCGCAATTATCAGCGTATTTCAAACTTGCGGTTGACGATTTGGCCTCCGATTTCTACGCTAATCGTTTCCTGCCTGCCGCAGATGTATACGGTCACCCACAGGTTTTTCAAAGACTGCTCATCAATAACAACCCGGAGCGCAGCGAAAAATATGTTCCGGCTTATAGCGAGTGGCTCTTGCTGCACATGGAAGAGGAAGAAGAGCGTGACATTGTAATGTTATCTGAAGAGTTTCTGCAGCATTTTGACCTGGCATTGCTTAATACTAATTGCAGCGCCGGGCAAATGATGGAGCGGGAAGGTGTATACCTCTGCCATTGCATAACATTGGTCGATCCTGGCCCGGCAAGTATGTACGAACTGGAGCATATCCGCAACTTTGCATCAACGGGCCTTACACCTTTCAGGCAGGTAATGAACCAGTGGATCGACCTGTTTGTTGAGAATGAAGAAGGCATTAACACCCGCTCGTTTTTTAACGAACAGGTATTGCCTTGTGCAACACAACTTGAGGCAACGTGGCAGCAGTGCCACTTACTTGGCCACATAAGCAAGCGCCGCATAACACCCAGCCAGGTTAATGTATGGATGGGAGAAGTTCCGGTGCAAATGATATGGCAGTTCTATAAAGATAAAAGTGTAATACCCGAAGCTACCTGGAACCGCCTGCAACAAGCAGCGGCCGATGATGACCGTCTGGCAGGTACATGGCCCGTTATTGTAGTGCGTCCTTCCGCTACCGTTGACGATGATAGTGAAACTATAATGGCAAATGAGGATGGTGAGCTGCCTGCACGAAAAACAATCCGGCTCTGATAAATAACCCGATCTATGAAACACAAACCTTTTAAATATTTTACGGTAAACACCCGCTCCGTTACAAACGTGTTTGAGTTTACCAGCATGGACGACCTGAAACGTTTTGCAGAAAGCAACGCCATAAAAGAGGTATTTGTGTTGCAGGGCAATGATGGTGTTCCGGAATATTTTGCACTGCTGCACAACAACAACGTGCTGCAACATATTACAGGCGGATATAAAACCATAGAAGATCATGATGCTTCACGGGAAGGCATGTTTCCGGATGCAGCAGCCTATTACGAGGCCGCTGCGGCAGGTTATGCCCATTACCACGACCACTTGTTGGTAACTAATACCGGCATTACCGACAAAGCGGTGTTTGACCAATTGGTAGCTGCCGGTTTTACAGATGGCTTTGCAAAATGCACTAACCAGGCGGTAACGTTTCTTCCACCTTCGGTAACCAATGCACTGGAATTATGTAACCACGCATCAGCCAAAGGCTTTACCACCTTTAATGCGTTTTACGATGCCATGCAGCATGGCTTTGAAACAAACGAAGAATATTGCATGGCACGTGCCGCCGGCTTTCCCTGTAAAGCCGACCTTGACGAAGCAAGGGCAAAAGGCTTTACTTCATTTGAATTGCTTGAAGCCGGGCGTAGACTACAGGTGCGGGATGTGGCAGACCTGGTTACATTTCACAACTTAATGAGCCTTACATGTAGTGGCAAGTCTATTCCTGATCAACTTGTATTCCTATCTTTTCTTAGTAAACTGCACGAGGGAACTGTTGCGCACATTAATAAGCTACTACCTGCTTTCCTGGAAGAATTAAACACCTACAGGTATGCCGATACCAATGAACTTCCAAAGTGGATGACAACCTCGTTGTGCGATGAAAATGCAGTGATTAACTTTTTGCAAACGAGTGAAGATGCTAACCGGTTTGGCACATACAACGAGCAGACACATCAATACACCGTAAACCACATAAAGGATCGCATGGTGGTGATTGATGGCAGTAACGTTGCCCATAACAGCCATGGCAGAAGAGACGCTATTCCGTACTACGACCATATTATACGAATGGTGGACTATCTAAAGGAGAAAGGGATTAATGACATAACGGTTTATGCCGATGCAACCTTAAAGCACAAGGCAGCAGATAAAGAAAACCTTGACAAGCTAACCAGGCTTGTTGACTACCAGGAGTGCGTTGCCGAAACATCAGCCGATACTTTCCTGATAAATTTTGTAAAGAAACACCGCTGCCTGCTGGTTACCAACGACAACTTTTCGGATTGGAAATTATCTGATATATGGGTTGATAAAAACATAGATAGTTACGCCCTGCGTTTCAGGATATACCCCGGTCATGTATCCATCCGCGACCTGGAAGAGGCAGTGGTTAGCTAGAAGATAGAATACAGAATAACGAATTAGGAAAGAGATGCTTCCACCGTTTGCACATCAAGTGTTTTGCAAGTAATCAACGCCATCAGGTCTCCTCCGAACTTCATCACAGTAATTCAAAAGCTTAATTGAAATACCCTCGGGGAACAGCCTGTCCCGATTTTTTCCTATCGTGTGGACACATCTTTTTTTCTTTTGACTTTTGCTCTGTAAGAGCACCCTGTTTATAGAAAATTATACAAAACCATTATTTAAGCTCCGTAGGTGCTTCCTAATTACTCAAATTATAGGTGGCACCTACGGAGC
>JANPPB010000133.1:0-3336 GCA_031428295.1 Segetibacter sp.
ATAATACATAACAGGTCGTTTACCTGTAATTTTCCTCCATCCGCTGCACCTCTGTGCAATAAAAAACCTTCCTGGTAACTCTCCAGTTCCATAGTGGCTTTATCCGTTTCAATTTCTGCTAACAGGTCGCCTTTTTTTACCGCATCACCTATGTTTTTGTGCCAGGCAGCAATAACACCTTCTGTCATGGTATCACTCAGCCTTGGCATTAAGATCGCTTCCGCCATACGTATTTTTTTATTGCGCCACGCAAAATAAGAAGTTCATTTTGCCGTATTGCCTTTTTTTGGAGCCGTGAAATTACAGGAAATTAGCTATTTCCCAAGAGTGGTTTATCAAAAATGAAAAAGAGGCAAATATTTTCAGAACTGGAAATTAGCATGGCTTTTTGCAGGTGTTTTAAGTTGAAAACAAGCGGAGAATATTTTCTTACCCAACAACAAATCTTTAATAGTCGAGCTCCAGCTTTAGTTTATCTCTTAACTCTTTAATTAGGGGATAGGCCTCAATTAAACGGGCATATTTTTCGCGACTGTTTAATGGTATTTCCTCCGGTATTTCTGCGGTCTCCTGTGCCTCAATTTTAATGTCGAAGCCCACATTCCGATTGCAGAATTCGTTCTTCAAAAACTCAAGCAGATTTAGCCTTTCCTGCTCAATAAATTTTTGTTGAATGGAGGTTGAAACCGTTATAGAAAAATGCTGCTCGTTTACAACATGCAATCGTGCAATATTAAAAACGGTGACCACCGAATTTTTTTGCTGCTCTTTCAACTGGTTGGTAAAGGTGTCCCATTTACCAAGCAAAAGTTCTTCTGTAACATCTATTGGTTGTTTGCCTTCCTCTTTACAAGAGCTGGCATGTTGGTCCCTGATAGTTTGTAAAAGGTTCTTTTTTACCCCGTTGGTTTTGGCCAAAGGTTTTACAATAGTTTCTGTTTTTGTGGCCACTGGTATTGCTGTCTGTGTTTGGTAAATAGGCTGAGGGGGTTCGGCTATTGAATTAACCTTCTGCATTGTAATAATTTCTTCAGCAGGCTGCACATATAGTTTGGCTTCAGTGGGTTGTTTTGTAACAGATTTGGCAGCAATTTTTGAGGGAACAACATCTGCCACTACTTGCAGCGATTTCAACATTTCGGTCTTATAAGCTATTGGGCCACTAACCCGCTTTTTTTTTACAATGGCCGATGTTTTATTATCGAACGTAAGGTCGATAGCTTGTTGTAAAAAGGTAAGTTTTATAAGCGCCAGCTCCACATGTAATCTTTTGTTACGGGCCATTTTATAGTTAATTTCCGAATCGTTCAAAATGTTCAATGCGCTTACCAGGTAAGCAGCGTGTACATCTTTTGCTTTGTCAACATAACGGCCTTTTAAACCCTCCACCACATCTAACAGCGAGGCGGCTTTTGCATCTTTACAAACCAGCAGGTTCCTTATAAATTCGGCGTAGCCATTAATAACCAGGTCACCTTCAAATCCCTTCCGGTTAATTTCGTCAAACAGCAACATGCCACCGGCCATATCCTGCTGCAACTGTGTATCTATTAATTTAAAGTAATAATCGTGATCAAGAATATTAAGGTGCTCCAGGGTATTTTGATACGTAACCTCGCCATTGGTAAAACTCACTATTTTATCGAGGATGCTTAACGAGTCTCTCATGCAGCCTTCGCTTTTTTGTGCTATGACTTGTAAGGCGGCTTTCTCAGCTTTAATTTCTTCTTTATCTACAATTTCCTGCAGGTGCTCAACAGTATCTTTATTGGTGATGCGCTTAAAGTCGAATATCTGGCAACGGCTTAAAATGGTTGGCAGAATTTTGTGTTTTTCGGTGGTAGCCAAAATAAAAATGGCATAGGATGGGGGTTCTTCCAGCGTTTTTAAAAATGCATTGAAGGCACTGGTACTTAGCATGTGTACCTCATCCACTATGTAAACCTTGTATTTACCGGCTTGTGGCGCAAATCGTACCTGGTCTACCAGGTTTCGTATATCGTCCACCGAGTTATTGCTGGCAGCATCCAGTTCGTGAATATTCATGGAAGTGCCTTCGTTAAACGAAACACAGGAATGGCAAACGTTACAGGCCTCCCCCCCGGGTGTTATGTTTTGGCAATTAATGGTTTTTGCCAAAATACGGGCGCAGGTAGTTTTACCAACACCACGTGGACCGCAAAACAAAAAAGCATGCGCCAGTTGCTGGTTTTTTATGGCATTTTTAAGAGTAGTAGTTATATGACTTTGACCCACAACTGTATTGAACAATTGCGGACGGTATTTGCGGGCTGATACAATAAATTTATCCATACTTTCTTTCGATTCTGGTACAAGGTAGGGGTGCAAATTAGTAAAGTTTGCCAAAGTGAAAATTGGTTGTTTTGCACAAAGAATACCTAAAAAAAATGGTGGCTATTTCAATTTGAAGAAAAGCTAATAACTGAAAAACGTCCGGGGTAAGTTTTTCCGTACCCGGAGTATTACCAATAACTTTCACCCTTAAAGCACACTTTATGGATCCTTTGCATGGTAAAACTTTGGAAGCAATTCTTACTTTTTTGGTGGAACGTTATGGATGGCCAACGCTGGCAAACCAGATAAACATCAATTGTTTTAAAAGCAATCCCTCCATAAAATCGAGCCTTACGTTTTTACGTAAAACGGAATGGGCACGCAAAAAGGTGGAGGAACTATACATACGAACAAACCGGGATTGATGCACAGAGATAAACTTTTGAATGGAGCGTCGCAACCATCGATCCCTCGTAGTGCAACCGCCGGTCCCCAAAAGAATTACTACACAATCGGGTGTCTTTCAAAGGGCAGGTTACGGTCAAAATTATACCGGTACGTAATCATACGGCGGCTTTGGGTAGCGCCAACAGCTTTGTATATGGCTACCATGCGGGGGTTCCAATCGCCGGCCCAGCCCATCTCAATACCATCGTACCTGCCTTGCTCCCTAACTACTAAGGCGCACGAATAAATCATAAAGGCATCTATACCCAGTGCCTGAAATTTTGGTACGATACCAAAGGCAACGCCGTTCATTTTTCGGGCGGGTTTCGTTTTTTGAAGTATGAGTAGCCGCAACTTTTCTATCCACCCAAATTTGCCATCGAAATATTTAAAGTATTGGTTAAGATCAGGAATGTTGATCCACATGCCAATAGGCTGTTCTTTATAATAGGCAAACCAAATAATGGTTTCATCCATTATCGGTTTCATTTTCTTGAAGAGTTTTAAAGCAAGCTCAGGGCTTATTTCTTTGCCTTCATCGTGTTGCGACCATGCCGCATTGTATATAATCGAAAAATCGGTGGCGTATTTTTC
>JANPPB010000134.1:0-2099 GCA_031428295.1 Segetibacter sp.
GTAATCTGGTTTTCTTTTGCCCAAACCACCGGGTTTTTAAATAACCTGAAGGCTGAGTCTTCAAGCGAATAGAACATACTGTCGCCCACAGCCTGCAAGCTGTCTGAGAATATTCTTACGTGATAATAGGCTTCAATAAACCGATTGCTGCTGCTGTCAACTTTGGCTGTATCCCTTTTTGAAGTGAGAAGAGTTTTCGGTATGGCAGTTGAATCATTTTTTATAATCGAACCCGAAGCAAGTGAGTCTTCAGGTTTTGCAGGCACTATTGTATCTGTAAATGGTTTTTGTTGGGGTGGAGATTTGCCAATGCTGCCCAATGTATTTCGTGCAGTGGCCGCATTTTTAACAGGAGCATTGGTTGTAATTGCCCCACTATCTACCGGCACTTTTACAATGCTATCGGTGGTAGTTTCCCTATCCAACTGTAAAATAGGGGGCACATACCTTGACTTTCTAAGGTCACTCAATTTGGCGGTGTACAAGGTATCAGCAGCAATATAAATACTGTCTGCTCCCTGCCTGATAATCATTACCGGATTTTGGGTTGCCAGCAAAGCATTTGTTTTGTTATTGGATTGAAGCCTGTTTGCAATTATTATGGAAGTATTAGCCGTGTCCTTGCTTTTATATACAGCATTCCCTAATGCATCTCCAAAGCCGCTGGCTTCATCAATGGCAATATCATCGGCGGTTAAGGTATAATCTTTATCATCAATAAAAGGGCGTTTTCCAAACACAGCTTTTTTATTCTTCAGGTCGTAATAACCTTCTGAGGTAGTAATGGTTCGCTGCTTATTTTTTATAACCGTAGGTACGGTAAAGCGGGCTATCTCGGTAAAAGTGTTGTATAAAAGGGTATCGGTAGTAACCCTAATTTCAGGGTCAACCATAACTACTTTCTTTTTAAAATAAATGTCTCTTGTTTCGCCGTAGTAAATGCCCTCGGTGCTTGTGAGCACAGTGGTGCCGGTAACCACCTTACCACCGTTTACATAGGTGCCTACTTTGGTAATGGTATTATAATGAAGTTCGTTTGTAGTTAAAACCCCTTTGCCATCAGTTAACCTAACCTTGTTTTTTAAGATGGCATCTTTTTCGCGGCCGTAATACTTAAGGTATTGAGAGTAGGTGTGAACACTGTCTTCGTCGTTAATATGAATGTTGCCGAAAGCCTCAACAATGTTTTGTTTCTGATCCAACACTGCACTGTCGCAATAGAACAAAGTTTTACCCTGTCGAATTCGTACGTTTCCGGCCAATGAAACAAAATCGCCTGTGGAATCAAGCTTCTGAAAGTTGTAACGTTTTGCTTCAAGAATTTCAAGCTTTTTGTCCGTAGAATCTCCTGCGCCTAAACCTGAAGAAGGTAACTGTGCAACCGAATTATTTGTAACTGTAACAAAACAAATGACAGCTATAAAGTAATAAAGAAGTTTTTTAAGCATTACAAACGGGCACCTGACGTATCGGTAACAGGAAGCGGCGAAGTTAAAGGTTGACCCTTGCTTTTACCGCCAAAAACCGAAATACTAACATACCTTTTTGGATTAATACGTATGTCGTCCATAAGAATATTCAGACTTCTTGTAGTGTTCTCCAGGTTTTTATATACTTGCTTATCATTTAATAACAATCCCAGGCTTCCGTCTTTGCTGTCAATTTTTTCAACTGCTGCATTTAGTCTTTCAACCGTGCCACGCAACTGGTTAATGGTACCATCTATATCAGCTTTCGAAAAATTTGTGGTAGCTGTTTCAATGTTTGCCATCATATGATCCACTTTATCGTTATTACGGGCCAGTGTCTGTGTAAAGCTGTTTACATTATTGAGCGACTTTGATAAAACGCCGGTTTGATTGTTTAATAAAGTATTTAACGATGCTGCTGAAGTTACCAGGTACGCCATTGTTTTGTTGGCATTGGCTACCACTTCCTGCATATTGTTTTTTGTATATGGATCGAAAACAGTGTTGATATTTTTTAAAACAGAATCAAGTGACTGAACAGTTACCGTCACTCTGTCAACCAGTGGAATTATACGCTGCGTTAGGTTACCAAGCATTCCCGGGTTGTTTGAGGTTAGTAGCGTATCATCG
>JANPPB010000135.1:0-2128 GCA_031428295.1 Segetibacter sp.
CTTACCTTTGACCCCATGAAAACTGATGTAAAAAACATACGACATCTTAGCCTTGACCAACTGGTTGAATACTTTGAACAGATGGGCGAAAAGAAATTCAGGGCTAAACAAGTATATGAATGGTTATGGCAAAAACATGCACACAGTTTTGAAGCCATGACCAATTTAAGTAAAGAATTACGGGTCAAACTGGCAACACATTTCAACCTGCCAGCCCTACAAATAGAGACTACTCAATACAGCGACGACGGAACCGTTAAGAGCCGTTTTAAAACAGTGGAAGGCCATTTGGTTGAAGGTGTTTTGATACCCACTGATGAGCGCCAAACCGCTTGTGTTTCATCTCAAATCGGATGCAGCCTTAGTTGTAAATTTTGTGCAACCGGCTACATGGTTCGCAAAAGAAATCTTGACTTTGATGAGATATATGATGAAGTCGTTCTCATCAACCAACAGGCTTTACGCGTTTATAATAAAAAGCTCACAAACATCGTCTTTATGGGTATGGGCGAGCCTTTGCTCAACTATAAAAACATGTTAAAGGCAATTGAAATGATTTCTTCACCTAACGGTTTAGGCATGAGTCCCAGGCGTATTACCGTTTCCACCGCAGGTGTTGCAAAAATGATTAAACAATTGGGCGATGATAAAGTACGCTTCAATCTTGCGCTGAGCCTGCATGCCGCTACCGACGAAAAGCGCAACGAGATTATGCCCATCAACGAAACCAATAACATTAAAGCTTTAATTGAAGCACTCAATCATTTTTACAAACAAACCGGAAACGAAATAACTTTTGAATACATACTCTTTCAAAATTTCAACGACAGCCTGAAAGATGCCGACGAACTGATAAAAATTTACAGGCAGGTTCCCGCCGACCTTGTAAACATTATAGAATACAACCCAATTGATGCTGCAACATTTTTAAAGCCCGACCAGGAGACCATTGAAAAGTTCATGAACCATTTAAGTAAGAACAGGGTAAATGCCAGGTTGCGCCGAAGCCGTGGTAAAGATATTGACGCGGCATGTGGTCAACTAGCTAATAAAAACACTATTGGTGCTGACATAAATACCCCCGTTGAAGAAACAGCCATAAACGCTGAGATAAGTGAATAAGGCATGGCAAAAACCCATCTGTGGTTTTTAAATTACATTTGTCGGCATAACAATTTTTACTGTTGTAAAACAGCAAGCTTAAAATAGCAAACATGAGTCGCACAGACAACTTCCAGAAATTTGTAAAACAGCCAAAAGCAGGCGCTGTTAAAGAAAAAATTCGCCAGGAAAAAAAGAAAGAGAAAAAAGAACGTGCAGCTTCCATTGAAGAGCATTTTGCCCGTAAACGTGCCGAAAGAGCCTTGAAGCAAGGCCCCGATCCCAGGGCAGCGGTAGTTGCAAAACCAGGCAAAAAAGGTGAGAATAAATACAAGGCAGGTAAGGTTGAAACACCGGTGGCTGTTGCAGCCTCTCCCACTTATAAAACCGATAACAAGGCGGTTAACGAGCAAATGCCCCTCAACAAATACATTGCCCATAGCGGTCTTTGCTCCCGACGCGATGCTATTGTACTAATAAAAGATCAAAAGGTAACCATTAACGATGCGCCGGTTACTGATCCCGGAACCAAAGTTTTGCCTAATGATGTGGTAAAAGTTGGAGGCAAAAAAATTACTCCAAGTCGCAATTTTGTGTACATCCTCTTAAATAAACCAAAAGATTTTATTACTACTTCCGACGATCCTCAGGGTCGCAGAACCGTTTTAGATCTTGTAAAACATGCCACCACTGAGCGGGTGTATCCCGTTGGCAGGCTCGACAGAAATACTTCGGGAGTGTTGTTATTAACCAACGATGGTGAGTTGGCCCAAAAACTTTCGCACCCAAAAAACGAAGTAAAAAAGGTGTACGAAGTGCGTTTGGACAGATCTATGACCAAGGCTGATTTCGAAAAAATGGCTTCTGGTCTTACCCTCGAGGATGGATTTGTTGCCCCGGATGCTGTGGCTTATGCCGACTCTAAAGACAAAAGCATTATCGGCGTTGAAATACACAGCGGTCGCAATCGTATTGTTCGCCGCATGTTTGAGCATTTAAAGTACGATGTAAAAGGCCTCGACAGGGT
>JANPPB010000136.1:0-5209 GCA_031428295.1 Segetibacter sp.
TTTTTTCATTTTAGTACCTTTTTTTAATTAATGATTTAGTGTTTTTATCTACGACACACAAGCATTCATGGTTTTAAGAACTAATAGTTAAAATGAAACAAGTTTTTATAAAGGCAAGTTGTAGAATGATGGATTACTTATGTTGGGCTTAGATGCAACACTACGTTTGCTGTTAATATATAAACATGTAATAAGAGATTAATAGATGGGGAGAGACCTTGAGCTTTGATTGTAATTAATTGGGTACAAATTGCCATTTGTATATGATGGCTTTAAGTGTTTCCAGGAAAACGGGTTTTGATAAAAAGTCTTTCATGGCTACATTTAAACAGGCCTTTTCATCTTCTTGTAAGGCATTTGCTGTTAACGCAATTATTATGGGATGGTGTTCTTCGCTGTAATAAGAAAAGATAGATTGAGTGACTTGTAGCCCATCAATGTAAGGCAATAAACAATAAATAGCTAATTCGCTTTAGTAAATTGGCAAGAAGGTGCCAGATAGTGAAAATTGAAGCGGAAAATTGTTTATTGGAATATTGAGAAAATTGAGTGAAATTAAATATTGCCCATTACATATAGCTGGTCCATTGTAGGTACAGGACTGCCTCCGGCTTTTTCAAGGGTAATTGCAAAAGCCTGGGCTTTGGGTATATTTTTCATTTTACACAAACTGGTACATTGCGGATCAAGCATTCCTGCATCAACAGGTTTGCCATCAACCAGTGCCCATAATTGGTATTGTTGGTTTTTATTAGGCGCAGGTAACTTGTTCGTAAGCAGGTAAACGTCTTTGGATTTTGAATCCCAAAAAACGGTGGTCATATTATCATTCTTATGAGATGGATCTTTTAATTGCACCATGGCAATAGTAGGATCGGCCATCATTTCGGAGGCAGACTGGTAGTCTTTAAGCCTGGTTTGAAAAACCTGGTTGTTTGCCTGGAGAGTGTTGCGTTCGTTTATCAAAGCTGCATATTCACTTTTAGTAGATGTATACCTGTTGTAAAGCAACAAATTGGCTATTGCACTCACAATAAATAAAATGATAGATGCAGCAGCTAAAAATTTCCAGTTAGTAGTTGATGGGGCAATTGATACAACTGGTTTGTCATGATTTAAGGAACTGTTGTAAGCAACAACTAAAGGAGTATCATGACCCGATATTGAACCCTGGCCAAACTGAAGCAAAGCCAATAATTGCTCTTTAATTGCTTGAGGGGGTGTTACTGCATTTCTAAAAGCCTGCTCCTCTATTGCAATGGAAAAGTCATCAATACCCTGCTGTACCTCAGGATATTCTTCCTTTAGTCGCTCAATCTCAAGTATCTCTTCCGGTTCGGCCAGACCCAGAACATAACTCTCGATTATCCCACTCTCTATGTAAATTTTTATATCCACTTCTTACCTTATAATTTGTTTTAATTGCGACAAGGCACTCCTCATTCTGGTTTTTACAGTACCCAACGGTATTCCCAACATTTTAGAAATCTCATCCTGCGTAAAACCTTCGAAATAAGAAAGTATAATTAATACTTTGTAATCTTCTTTTAAACTATTAACCATCTTCTTTAATCCTATTTTATCAGTGTTGGTTTCAGTGCTGCCACCTGCGAAATAAACGTTCTCCGTCAGTTCGCGATTTTGATGGCTCTTTTGATAACCCTTACTTCTAACTGCATCAATACTTGCATTTCTTGCTACATTCAACATCCAGGTAAATAACCTTCCTTTAATAGTGTCGTAGCTCTCTATTTGTTTCCAAATTTTTATGAAAACCTCTTGCAAAACATCGCTTGCCAAATCTTTGTCGGGTACAATATTTAGAATAATGCTGTACAAGGCACCGGAGTAATGATCGTACAGGTAACTAAAAGCACTTTGTTCACGTTGCTTTAGCATCAATACCAATTCACTTTCGGAATATGTATTAACTGAGTTCAATTAGCGGGGTAGTGGGATTTAAGCCTAATGGCTGATGGATAAAATTATTTACGGTAAATGTTTATTGGTGGTTTGTTTACCCAACCAATTCCTGGTAATTTGCTTTTGAGAGTAATTTTTCAATTTCTCCTTTATTGCTTATTGCTACCTTAACCATCCAACCTTCGCCATAAGGATCGCTGTTAACCAATTCGGGTTGATTGGCTAATACAGGATTAATTTCAGTAATCCTTCCTGAAATAGGTAAAAACAGATCACTAACGGTTTTAACAGCTTCCACAGTACCAAAAACCGCATTAACGTCTAATTGTTTGCCTACAGTATCTATTTCAACATAAACTATATCTCCTAACTCACTCTGAGCAAAATCTGTTATGCCAATTGTTGCTACATCACCATCAATTTTAACCCATTCATGGTCTTTGGTATAATAAACGTTATCGGGATAGTTCATTGTAGTTAAAATTTTAATTAAAAATATTGATTAAATATTTGAAAGGAGCTTAATTAATTCAGGTTCATAGTTATTAAGTAAGTTTATCAAAGGTAAAGCCCACAATAAACATCAGTATTTTAAACAATAAGCCTTTGAAGGTTACTGCATGTATTTTGCTAAAAAACAATCCTTTGAGCATAGAGAAAGTTGTTTTAATTCCCTTTCTCATTTGCTCTTTTAAAAATCTTATCCAAGGTTCATTTTTGCGCTTTGCATTGCTTTTACGCTGCACCAGAAGATTAATAAAGTCAGCATCTTTCATGTCATCCTCTATTTAAAATTGTAGGCCCAATGCTTAGAGCTAAATGCTTAACGCTAAAACCAAATACCTCTCAAATTCTTGCTTCTTTCCGTATTAAGCGTTCAGCCTTCATCATTTTGCATTCAGCGTTAAGCGTTCGGCCCTCAGCGTTAAGCGTGTAATCACCAATTATTCATTTGCTCCTTTACAACCCGCTCGTAATGTTCGGCCTTCTTTTCTTTCCAGTTGGGGTGGTATTTTACAAACCAGCTTAGCCAGAGCGTTCTTGAAAACCGCATCAGTAACGGTTGAAGCACAATTAAAATAAATGCATTCACCCCTAACCAATAAAAGACACTGTTGTCTTTAACTGAAAAACCCAGTAATACCCACCAGGCTACAAATGTAGCCACACTAATAGCAACGGTAATAGCATAGCTTACATAGCTGGTACCATAGTAAAAGCCTACTTCAATCTCTGTACGCTGGCCGCAATCAGGACAATATTCATGCATTTTTATATTGTTCTTAAAGCTGTAAGGTTTGTCGCTGATAAAAATTTTCCCCTGACGGCATCTTGGACATTTATTATTGAAGACACTCCACCAATACGGTGGTCTTTTATCACGGTCACTCATTGTATTACTTTTTGCAGGCCTGCAAGTTACTTTTAAAACAAGGGGTCCATCATGCTTTTAATGTGTAGGGCTTACAGCGGTTTTTTGTTGTATGATGGATTGCAGTTGCTTAGCGGTTTGTACACCAGACTGTCTCCATAATAATTGCCCTTTTTTATATAGCATCAAAGTGGGAACTCCTGATACATTCAGGCTGCTTGCAGCGGCGGGGTTTCGGTCAATATCAATCTTCAATATCCTCAGTGAGTCTCCCATTGCTTTGTGTAATTCATCCAAAATAGGTTTCATCATTTTGCAGGGACCACACCATTCGGCGGTAAAATCAACTAAAACCGGAGTGTCTCCTTTAATAATTTCTCCAAAAGTTTCTTTAGCCATAATATTGGTTTTACTGATCTTTCAATGGTTTACCAGTATACTATAGCAAAGTCTCTGCCATACCATTTTGGGCAATTTAGCAGTTTAGCCACTTTTTGAACCGCATATGGATATCCTTTCATAATAAAATAGCTGAGACCCGCTATTCCTGCAAAACTTTTTCCATTTGCATACTCCTGCTTCCCTTAATTAACTGGTAGGTATTATTAAAATTTTGCTGCCGATACCATGTAGCCGCTTGTTGCGAATTTTCAAAATATAAAAAGGGATGTTCCAGTTTAGCAAACTCACCGCCGACCAAAACAACCTGTTGCCATGAATGCTTTTGCAAAGTGTCGATAATGTTCTGGTGTTCCTGCTGGCTTTCGGCACCCAGTTCCATCATAGCCCCTAACAGAACAACTTTATTTTCTGCTTCAATTTTTGCCAGGTTTTCTATGGCCAATACCATACTCGAAGGGTTGGCATTGTAAGCATCTAAAATAATATGATTGGTTCCTTTGATTACCATTTGGCTGCGGCTATTACCGGGCTCATAGGCCTCTATAGCCTGTTTAATTTTTTGTTGAGGAACTTTAAAATGAACCCCTACAGCTACCGCACATAAAACGTTAGGTAAGTTATAGTCTCCTACAAGATGAGTATGTATGTCTGCATTAAAAGGGGTCGTGATAACCAGATTTAAAAATGAATCCTGCGATTTGGCTGTACCAATAACTTCTGCCTTTTCAGTTCCATAATTAAACTGATCGATACCGCTTGCCATTTCTTGCAGGTAATCATAATCATTAAAAATAAAGGCCATTCCATGGTTCAACCGCAGGTAATCAAACAATTCTCCTTTACCTTTTCGCACCCCTTCAACACCGCCAAACCCTTCTAAATGCGCCTTGCCACAATTAGTAATAATGCCATGAGTAGGCTGAACGTATTGGCAATACCCGGCAATTTCTCTCTTGTGGTTAGCGCCCATTTCTATTACTGCAATCTCCGCATCCTGCTTTATACGTAATAAAGTAAGAGGTATACCGATATGGTTATTTAAGTTGCCCTGGGTAGTATAAGTTTTTAAATGCGATGAAAGTACGGCATTCGCCAACTCTTTAGTGGTGGTTTTACCATTGCTTCCGGTAATGGCGATAATGGGTATATTGAATTGCCGGCGATGGTATTTGGCCAAATCCTGCAATGTTTGCAATACATTTTCTACCACGATTAACCGGGCGTTTTCGGGTTCAATAACCTGGTCAACTATGGCGTATGAGGCACCTGCCTGTAATGCAGCAAGGGCAAATTGGTTTCCATTAAAGTTGGGTCCGGATAAAGCAAAAAAAAGCTGGCCGGGCTGAAGCTTGCGGGTATCGGTTTCAACAAAGGGATGCTCCAGAAATAGCTGGTATAATTGTTCAATTGTCAAAGGGGAGAGATTTTATGAGATGGTAAAATTAAAGCTGTAAGATGATTGGCGTTTGATTGTTTTCAGTTTACTAATAATTAAAGCAAAGGTCCATTTGT
>JANPPB010000137.1:0-4658 GCA_031428295.1 Segetibacter sp.
TGAGTTGCTCTTATATTTGTATATTAGTTGCATAAACAACTTTAATACTTCATATTAAATAAGTCTGCATGAAAATTTTAGTCTGCATAAGTAAAACGCCAGACACCACCGCAAAAATAGCCTTCAAAAACGGCAATACCCAATTTGATGAAACCGGAGTGCAATGGATTATTAACCCATACGATGAATGGTATGCATTGGTAAAAGCTATTGAAATAAAAGAGAAAGATCCTGCTACAATTATTCATTTGGTTCATGTGGGTGCGGCCGACGCTGATCCCATTATTCGCAAGGCGCTTGCCCTGGGCGGAGATGAAGCCATCCGTGTTAATGGCGACAGTCAGCACGATAGTTTTTATATAGCCTCCCAAATTGCTGAAGTAGCAAAAGCGGGATCGTATCACCTGATCCTCACCGGTAAAGAAACCATTGATTTTAATGGTTCGGCTGTTGGCGGAATGGTAGCCGAATTACTGGATTGGCCATACTTATCGTTGGCTGCAAAACTTGAAGTTTCGAATACTACTGCCACAATAACAAGGGAGATTGAAGGAGGAGAAGAGGGTAATGAAGTAGACTTTCCGGTTGTAATCAGTTGCCAGAAAGGAATGGCTGAAGCAAGAATACCGAACATGCGTGGAATTATGGCTGCCCGTACCAAACCATTAAAAGTTGTAGAGCCCGTAGCAGTGGAAGCATTAACCAGTGTGTCATCTTTTGAATTACCCCCGGCCAAGGCAGGAGTTAAGTTGGTAAGTGCTGATAATGTAGATGAATTGATACGACTGTTGCACGAGGAAGCGAAAGTTATTTAAATGGTTGGTGGTTGATCGATGTTCGTTGTTGGTTGGTTGTTGGTTGTTGGTTGATTGATGAAATGCGTTGTTAGTTGACATCCCTTTTTCTATTTTTTGACTTATGACTTCTGACTTAAAACTTATCACTTTTCCTAATTGTTGATCGTTGTTGGTTGACCGTTGTTCGTTTACAGTATTCATTGATAGTTGGTCGTTGTTGGTTGAGGGAATGCGTTGTTGGTTGACGTCTCTTTTTCTATTTTTTGACTTATGACTTATGACTTAAAACTTATCACTTTTTTACTTTTTACTTTTTACTTTTTAATTTGATAAAATGCCCGTTTTAATATTTGCAGACCAGGCCGATGGCCACATAAAAAAAACCTCGTTTGAAGCCTTAACATACGGGGCTGCCATAGCCACACAATTAGGAACCACTGCTGAGGCTTTGGTTTTTGGAACCGTTGACGTTGACCTAACAACATTAGGCAACTACGGAATAAAAAAAGTGCATCATGTTGCCAATGCTGCGCTAAATATGGTGGATGCGCAGGTTTACGCAAAAGGTATAGCCGAAGCGGTTAAAGCTACCAATGCAACTGTAGTTGTCTTTACGCACAACAATACTGCTCGTGCTGTTGCGCCACGTTTAGCTGCCCGTTTAAAAGCCGGATATGTTCCGGCAGCTACGGCGTTGCCCGAAACCTCTAATGGGTTTGCAGTTAAAAAAATAGTGTTTAGTGGCAAGGCTTTCGCCAATGTGTCTATTAACAGCGAGATCAAAATCATTTCCCTCAACCCCAATGCTTATAAAACGGTTGCAGGCCAGGGAACGGCCGAAGTGGTTGCTTTGGATGTAGCTTTAGAAAGCAGTAAAATAAAAGTTACAGCAACTGAAAAAGTAACCGGCGAAGTTCCTTTAGGTGAGGCAACACTGGTAGTAAGTGGTGGCCGTGGTTTGAAAGGCCCTGAAAACTGGGGTATGGTTGAAGACCTTGCACATGCATTGGGTGCAGCAACGGCTTGCAGCAGGCCGGTAGCAGACTCCAACTGGCGTCCACACCACGAACACGTTGGCCAAACGGGCGTAGCCATAGCGCCAAATTTGTACATAGCGCTGGGTATTTCGGGAGCAATACAACACCTGGCAGGTGTAAACCGCAGCAAGGTGATTGTGGTAATTAATAAAGATGCAGAAGCTCCCTTTTTTAAAGCAGCCGACTATGGAATTGTAGGAGATGTATTTGATATAGTTCCTAAAATGACTGCAGCAGTGAAGAAGTTAAAAGGTTCAGCCTGATTATTTAAAAACAGATTTCAATAAAACCGCAGCAATCAAAGTGCGGTTTTTTTTATTTTGTTTTTCTAAATTTTAGTGATCTATCCTTCTGCTTTTTAAAAGATCGTATACCATTATGTAAATAAATCTTATCACAATAACTACAATTGCAATCAGGGTTACCGCTGTAAAAAAATACCTATTCAGAAATTTGTAAAAAATGCTTAATGATGTAATCAGCACCATTATTTCAGCAAAAAGTAACAAACTAACCCAAAGGAAGCTTAGGTAATAAACTATTCTAAGCAATTTCTTTATGACTTTATATCTCCTGTTAATTATTTGTTCCATCAATGCTTTATCTGCTTAGGGTCTTAAATTGTTACTAAACCGATAGCTATGCTGAAGCTTCTGAAAGCTTCAACAACTATTATTTTTTTCGAAAACCAAAATCTTATCAATACCTCATCTTTTCCAAATGGAAGGTACATGCTAAAAATAATTACTAAAAAACTCCCTGTGGATTGAAATCAGGATATTTATCTGACTATAAATTGGGTTGGGTTCACAATTCTATAAATGAAATTTGTTGGTATTATCTCACCTATATTCATGCCTGGCTACCATGCCAATACAAGCATAAATTGTTGAAACAAAATGCAACCATGCAAGAACGAATAACATCAATATGTATGATTGAAATTTTGGTGAACTGACAAAATTTTTAAATTAACTTAACTGGTATTCAAACTTACGTAGTTACTCAGGAAGGTTACAAAGACTGTTTTAATATCTGATAAATGGTCCGCTGAAAATATCCAATATTTTTTTAAACTCCCCCCATATTCAGCGTATCAAAATTTAAATATTAAACATTTACTATGACACTTCTTTCAAAATCTGCTCGCTTATCCATTGCGCTTTCTTTTATCATTTCTATAGCCTTTGTACAGGCTACTTCTGCTCAGGGTGATACACGTTACCAATATCAACAACGCAGTAACGGCACACCTAATGCAAGTGGAACCTCAACACCACCTATGGCTACAGCCGATAAGAAAATCACTCCATTAAGTCCTACACAAACGGTACCTTTTGACGGTGGACTAAGTCTTTTTGTAATTGCAGGCGCCGGCATTGCAGCTAAAAAAAGATACGATAAGAGAAGGGCCAAAGCATAATTACTTTTTTTACTTTAATGGCAGAATTTTCTTTTTAATAGAGAGAGTGATGCATTTCTTTAAATTTATTTAATAACAGGTACAGGCATTATACCTAAGCTAATGCCTGTACTTTCATATATTTCTCAGGGTAACAGTATGCCATTATATAAGGTGCGCAAAACCAGCCTATAATTCGAGTAGAAAGAAATGAAAAAAATATCAAAGATTTTTGACTGGTCCTTTTTTGGGCGTTTCCTGCTCATCTTTCTTCCACTATATTGTATTAACCATTACTATTGGGGATTAATAGATCCCAAAAACTATTACAGTCCCTTCCTGGCAAATTATCTTAATTACTTTTCGGTCATCACCTCATCTATATTAAATACTTCCAACTTGTTTTTGCATTGGTTGGGTATTTCGGCTTTGGTTGATGGCAAACTAATTTATGTTATTAATGGCAAATCCTTATCAATGGATGTGCCTTGTATAGGGTTAGGAATTATGTTTTTTTGGGTAGCTTTTATTATTGCAGGTACTTCTTTAGCCAAACGAAAAATTGCCTGGTGTATAGGTGGCTTAATAGCTATATGGCTAATCAACTGCCTTAGAGTTACCATTCTTTTATACAGCCTTGAAAAAGACTGGAATATTGGCCAATATGTGGATGCTCACGATATGTTTAACTATACCGCCTATGGAGTTATCCTAATGTTTATCTGGATAGAAAGTAGAAGTACCTATAATGAAAATTCTGCTCATGGTTCTCTCAATTAATAGGATTGTAGCTAAAAAGTCTTAATTTTTATTGTTCCTATTTTAAGTATACAGCAAATGTCTTTTTTGTGTACAGATGGGTACGAGCTTCATATTAATTTTATTGCAAGCATAATAAAGAATCAATAGAATGAACGTTTCCTAAAAGGCCCTGGATAATTTGTTGTTACTGCATCACAATAACTATGGTGTCCTACTGGTTTAATCGCCCTCTCCACAGGTAAACCTTAACGCTTCTTTGTAATCAATTTGTATCTTGCAAACCTACTTTTGTACTATGAGGTTGAAGTTTACGCTCCTGAATTTGTTTGTATTATTAAATTTTATTGCCAACACCCAGGACCTTACCGGCATTTGGAGAGGGTACTTTGTACAGAATACCTTTGGCATTTATGAGGATCGTTACAAATTTGAAATCCAGATTGAACAAACTGCAAATAATGCCATTAAAGGTGTAACCTATTCCTACAAAACAACGGTATTTTATGGCAAAGCCGATCTGCAGGGACTATATACCAAAAAGTCAAAAAACTTAATTATAAACGAGACCAAGCTTTTTGAAGTAAAGATCAGTGATGAAAGCACTCCTTGTTTGATGACCTGTTATCTTGACTTTGACAAAATGGGTGACCTCGAAACATT
>JANPPB010000138.1:0-6092 GCA_031428295.1 Segetibacter sp.
TCAATTGGCTAAAGACATTCTGATTCGTTTTCCGAGAAAGGTTGTCAGGCTGTTTGAATTTTCGGGCGAATACTTGGACTTTAAAAAGAAAAATGACAATCGTTTTTCCGTAAAGCTAAAGGATGTATATCCCTGCCTGGGGGATAAATTGCCTGCCACACCATTCGATCAGCATTACATCTACCACCCGGCATGGGCGGCCAGGATTCTGGCGAAAACCCGTCCTGCTTACCATGTCGATTTTTCTTCGATCTTAAGTTTTGGTTCTATTGTTTCTGCTTTTATTCCTATAAAGTTTTACGATTACAGGGTGGTAAATTTGCAGTTGAGCAATTGGGAGTCGGGCTTTGCAGATTTGAACAAACTCCCCTTTGAAACCGACAGCCAACCATCGATATCGTGCATGCATACAGTTGAGCACATTGGGCTTGGCCGGTATGGTGATGCAATCGATGCTGAAGGAGATTTAAAGGCCATCAACGAATTAAAACGAATAGTGCAACCGGGCGGCGACCTGTTGTTTGTAACACCGGTTGGTCGTAGCAGGATAGAATATAACGCCCACAGAATTTTTAGTTATGAGCAGGTGGTTGATTACTTTGCGCCGTTGCGCTTAATGGAGTTTTCGTTGGTGCCAGATGGTGGGGGACTCATAGAGAATGCCAGCAAAGATTTGGTTCACCAACAGGAATACGGCTGTGGCTGTTTTTGGTTTAAAAAATAATATACACAATCAACAGAGAAAATGTTTAAAGTAGGTACGACAAACGAGGAGACAAGGGTACGGTGGATAGAAAGTACGCTTAAAAAAATACCGGCTGGAGCAACCATTTTGGATGCAGGTGCAGGAGAAAGCCAGTTTAAAAAATTTTGTGCTCACCTTAATTATGTTGCACAGGATTTTGCTCAATATGAAGGCACCGGCGAGGTGGGGCTGCAAACCGGAACGTGGGATAATTCAAAATTGGATATTGTTTCCGATATCACTTCCATACCGCGACCCAACGGCAGTTTTGATGCTGTTATGTGTACTGAAGTTCTTGAACATGTGCCTGACCCGGTAGCCGCATTAAAAGAGCTGAACCGGTTGTTAAAACCAGGTGGCCACCTGCTGATCACGGCGCCTTTTGCCAGCCTTACCCACTTCGCTCCATATCATTTCGCCAGTGGATTGAGCCGCTTTTTTTACGAACATCATCTTGGCAAAATGGGATACAACATTGTAGATTTGGACCTGAACGGCAACTATTTTGAATTTCTTGCTCAAGAGGTCCGCCGTATAAAAAGAATGGCTAAAGAGTACACACAAACTAATATCAGCATCTTCGATAAAGTTATAAACCACCTGTTGCTTTACAGGTTACAAAAACTTTCTGCCAAAGGCGACAAGTCAAAAGAAATACTTTGTTATGGCGTACATGTGTTTGCGCAAAAAACTAAAGTCTAGTAATCAGTCTGGTTCATCAAATTACTTAACATCATAAATTTTATAAGGTGGGTATTCTAAATAAATTTTTAAGCTTGACGCCTTTTTATAAAACATATAAAAAACACAGGACTGATCGGGCTGTTATGTCACATCAAAAAATGGAGGCCAAACTTTTACCTGTACGTACCGCTTTCTATAAACAGTTCATAAACCAAAACGACCTGGTATTTGACGTAGGGGCTAATGAAGGCAACCGTGTTCAGCCGTTTTTAGCATGTTATGCCAGGGTAGTTGCTGTAGAGCCTCAGCCGTCTTGCATAGATATTTTACATAAAAAATTTGGAGACAAGATCATTATAGAAAATGTTGGCCTAAGCGATGAACCCGGAGAATTAGAAATGTCAATAGCATCAGATTCCACTATCTCATCCTTCAGTAAAGACTTTATAAAGAAAACGGAAAAACGATTTGAATTTAGCAAATGGGAAAAAACAATTCAGGTTCCGGTTACTACATTGGACCATATGATAGAGAAGTATGGGGTACCCAATTTTTGTAAGATCGATGTTGAAGGCTTTGAACTACAGGTATTAAAAGGTCTTCATAGCCAAATTCCCCTCCTATCCTTTGAATATTGCATTCCTGAAATGCAAGACTTGTTGCTATCATGTTTACAATATGCAAACACACTAACACCTGAAGCTAAGTACAATTATAGTGTTGGTGAAACAATGAGTATGGCGTTGGTGGAATGGAAAAGTTATGCTGATTTTATTAAAATGGTAAACAAGGCTCCATTTGCTGAAAGTTTGTTTGGCGATATTTATATCAGAAGCCGGTAAGAATAATATCTCACAGTATGATCATCGTACAACGTAATTGTTAATTAATCAAAAAATCTGGCCCAGCACTGGTAAAAAGAGAGGTATATGGTGGCGGATGTTTTTGGTTTAGTAAAAAACCGTGAGCAAACTGCTATTCCTCATTAACAAAATCATACTTTAAACATGCCGGTTAAGCTATCAAACATCCTAAAGGCAGCTAATAAAACGCTTTTCAAAAAAGGAATATATAAAAACTACCCGGCTATCCCATGGCTACAGCAAAAATCTTTAAAGCACCAGGATGAAACAAACATTAAGGAAATTAAATTAGGTAAACTAACCTTCCATTATAAGTTTCTCTTTGAGATTTTGCATACCTACCGCAAATAGTTTGTAGATGATATCTACCGCTTTAGTGCAGATACCTCCACTCCACTTATTATTGATTGCGGGGGCAAATATTGGGTTAAGCGTTGTATACTTTAAGTCCTTGTAACCACAGTCGACAATCATTGCTTACGAACCCGATGAAGCAAATATTGATTTGCTTCATAAAAATATTCAGGCAAACAAGTTTGAAAACGTTACCATTAAAAAGAAGCTGTTTGGACGCAAAGTGAAAAACTTTATTTTAAATCCATTGGATCGCAGGGTAGCCAAATAGCTGCCGATGGCCTACAAAATAAAGATACTGTTGAGGTGAATGCCATTCGTTTGGCTGAAGTTTTACAAACCCAAACCGTAGATTTTTTAAAGATAGATATTGAAGGTGCCGAATACGAAGTGATGAAAGATTGTGAACACTCACTGGGCAAAGTAAAAAACATATTTGTAGAATATCATGGCCAGGTAAGTGAAACTGAAAAGCTAACTACCATACTTAACATCCTTCAAAATAATGGCTTCCGGGTGTACATAAAAATGGCTGCTGATCAACTCAACCATCCTTTTGTTTCAAAACAAACAGGTGGCAGCTTTGATGTACAGTTAAATATTTTTGGTTACAGACAATAACTATGATCATCGTTCAACTTAAAGGAGGATTTGGAAACCAACTGTTTCAATATGCTGCCGGCTTAAGCCTGGCTTCATTACATAATATTGAGGTAAAGGTTGACATATCAGCCTTAAAAAAACCGGATGAAGAAATAGGAACCGTCAGGAATTTTGAATTGCAACACATTAAGGTTCCCCCGGCTATTGCAACTCATGCCGAGATTGACGAATTGGTTAAAGCGGATATTATATCAACGGCCTTTCAAAAACTACTACCTCCTTTCAAACGAAAGATTTACAAAGAAGCTTCATTTAAATTCGATCCAAATTTTTATAGGGCGGGCAATCATTTATACCTAAAGGGCTACAGGCAAAGTGTGCATTATTTTGAGAACATAAAAAATCTGGTTAAGCAGCAATTTGTAATTCAATCACACCTCATCAATCACCTCGAAGAAAAAGCACACGAATTGCAGTCTGTTGACAGTGTGGCTGTCCACATACGACGGGGAGATTACTCTGATAAAAAGGTTACAGCTTACCATGGCGTGCTCCCTCTTAATTACTATCAATCGGCGTTTGAATATATGAATGAGAAAGTGAAAAATCCACGTTTCCTAATTTTTACAGATGATGTAAAGTGGGTAACAGAAAACATGACATTACCTGTTTTTGCTGAGTTTGTATCAGGCAGCATCACTAAAAATCATTATGAAGATTTTTACCTGATGAGTAAATGCAAACACCACGTAATTGCAAACAGCAGCTTTAGCTGGTGGGCAGCCTGGATGAATCCTAACCCTGGCAAAATAGTTATTGCCCCCAAAAATTGGTTCAATAATCCAGGCTTGAATACTACTGATTTAATACCCGGGGGCTGGGTAAGAATGTAACGTTAGATCTTAAACTAAATTTATCTATGCCGGCTCAGTTACCATAGTATGATCCACGTGCATTTGAGAAACCTGCTGCGGATTGTGCTTGTGCTTAAAAAGTAACAAGAACAACACAGCCACTACCATGGCATATACAGAAAAGGCAATCCAGATATTATGCCAGTCCTTATCGCCATTGGGCAAAGTGTAATATCCGTCAATG
Source organism: Segetibacter sp. (assembly GCA_031428295.1). GTDB lineage: Bacteria > Bacteroidota > Bacteroidia > Chitinophagales > Chitinophagaceae > Segetibacter. The sequence goes on from JANPPB010000138.1 coordinate 4,348, forward strand.
GCATAACCGCTAATCTTACTTCCAAGAAAAGCTCCTACACCATTGGTCATCATCATAAACAAACCCTGGGCGCTGGAGCGAATACTGGTATCGGTAGTAGTTTCCACAAACAGGCTACCCGAAATGTTGAAGAAATCGAACGCCATTCCATACACTATACACGACAATACAATCATCCACAATCCATTTACAGGATCGCCGTAGGCAAACAAACCAAAGCGTAAAACCCAGGCCAACATGGAGATGAGCATAACCTGCTTGATACCAAAACGCTTTAAAAAAAAAGGTATGGCCAGAATGAACAACGTTTCTGATATCTGCGATATGGACATGATAATGGTAGAGTATTTAACCACAAAAGAATCGGCATATTGAGGTACTTTCTTAAAATCGTCTAAAAAAGTATCGCCATACATATTGGTTAACTGCAACGCACCTCCCAACAACATAGAAAACAAAAAGAACAAAGCCATTTTATAATTGGCGAATAGTTTAAATGCCTGTAAACCCAATTGCTCTACAAAGCTTGCATTTTTGGCAATTGATTTTTGTGGGGGACATTTGGGTAACGTGAACGAGAATATTCCCAGGGCAATAGCTCCTATACCGGCAATTACAAACTGGTTGGTGTTGGCCTTGCTGCCGGTAAGGTTGGTAATCCACATGGCAGCAATAAAGCCAATGGTACCCCAAACACGTATGGGAGGAAATACTTTTACCACATCGTATTGGTTATTTTTTAAAATGGTATAGGCTATAGAATTCGAGAGCGAAATGGTGGGCATGTAACAGATCATCGCCCCAAAAATTACATAGTATAAGGTGTTAGCATCGGTAACCTGTGGCACATACAACAATATGATTCCATAGAGAAGATGAAGTATGCCATAGAGTTTTTCTGCATTCATCCATTTGTCGGCAATGATGCCGGTAAGTGCGGGCATAAAAAGGGAAGCAAGAGCAAGCGTTGAAAAAATTTCGCCAAACTGGCCTGCTGTTCCCATGTTAGTTGAAAAAAAATAAGTTGCTATGGTAATCAGCCAGGCACCCCAAACAAAAAACTGGAAAAAGCTCATTATAATCAACCGCTGCTTAATATTCATTACTATCAATCTTTAAAGCGGAAGATAAAAAGTTTTGAGGTACAGCAACTATAAAAAAAGCTTTAAAGGGGAGCATGGTAAACCGGCGTATGAGAGTAAATTAAACCAGGTACATTAATTAAGTGAAACCTGATTTATAAAATTTAAACGATTCGTGTCCTATAGTTGTAGTATTCCTTAACTACAGCTAAAGACCTTTAAAACATTTGAATACCTGTAGCTTTGGAAAAATTTTAAAAGATTGATTATGGAAAAGGCGATAGAAGTGCTGATTGAAAGTGTAGGAAATGATGACTTAAAGAGAATTGGAAAAAAAATTTTAAACGGGGAACGCATTTCTTTTGACGATGGAGTACTGCTTTTTGAAAAAGCCACCCTCCCCTATGTTGGGGCCCTTGCCAATTTTGTAAGGGAGCAAAAACATGGCGACATTACCTATTTTAACCGCAACTTTCACATAGAGCCTACCAATATTTGTGTATTCTCCTGCAAATTTTGTTCATACTCGCAATTGTATGCACACCGCGAGGCAGGTTGGGAACTTTCCATCAACGACATGTTGAACATTGTAAAAAAGTACGATGGTCAACCCGTAACCGAAGTTCATATTGTGGGTGGTGTTCACCCTAAAATGAACCTTGA
>JANPPB010000139.1:0-2675 GCA_031428295.1 Segetibacter sp.
TTATAGAGGACATAGGCGAACTATCATATCCCATAAATGAGGTGCAGGCCAAAGCCCTGATAAGCGTGGCACACAAGGCGCCTTTTGGCAAAGGCAGCGAAACGCTTTTGGATAATAACGTAAGAAGCGCATGGGAAATAAATGCTGACAAGCTAACATTTCAAGGCAAGCAATGGTCAACCTTTCTGGATAAAATTTTGGCTAATATAAAACCAGATCTTGGCATAGAAGACTATGCAATTTCAGCTCATTTGTACAAAATGCTCATTTACGAAAAAGGTGATTTTTTTCTTCCGCATAAAGATTCCGAAAAAGAAAAAGGAATGTTCGGTACACTCACTATAGTATTCCCGTGCAGGCATACAGGAGGAGAACTGGTAGTGAGCTTTGATAATAAAGAGGAAGTGGTAAATTTTGCCAAAGACTCAAGCGATTATAAAATCAGTTATGCCGCTTTTTATGCCGATTGCGACCATGAGATAAAGCCTGTTACTGCCGGTTACAGGGTATGCCTGGTATATAATCTTATCCGCGAAAAAGCCGGCAAAAAAATAGAACCTGCTACAGTGGAAAAGCATGCTACACAGCTTGCCAAAATAATAAAAGAGCACGAACAATCCGGCAACATAAAGCCCTGCATTGTTTTATTAGGCCACCAATACACACCTGAAGATTTTTCTGAACAATCGCTTAAACTGAATGACCGGTATAAAGCTGATATACTTTTCAGCGCAGCACAAAAACTTGGGTTTTATGCAAAAATGTGTTTGGTAACCTCGTACTTATCTGGTATGCCGGAGAATGATGATGAAGATGAAGATGCAGAAATGGAAGAAGTGTTTGATGAGTCGCTTGACATAGAACATTGGGCAGATAGCGAAGTTCCTGCACTTAATGCTATAAGCTTTCAGGAAGAAGAACTAATCACATCCTTTGCTTTGAAGGATAACGAACCTATAGTAAAGGAAACAACAGGTTATATGGGTAATTATGGCCCCGACCTGATGCACTGGTATCACTATGCTGCAGTGGTGATTTGGTCTAAAGCAACCAATGCACAACTGCTACCCTCGCAAAACGCAACCAACCAACTGGAGTGGATTGACTACTTTAATAAAAACTACAGTCAGGTGAGCAAATCTGAAACCGGCGCAGTTGAATTGATATTATCAACAGGGCTAAATAAAAGAAATTCCACGCAAAAACCCAATTACAATGCCATTGCCGACTGGATAATAAACACGAAAGATGAAACATTTTTTTTGCGGCTGCCTGAGCAACTATGCCAATCTTATTTCAAATATATTGATGCAGAACATTGGCAAAAACTAATAGCATTTTATCCTGCTGAAACAACTGAAAAAATATTTGGTCTGCTAACTCAAAATATTACGCTTCCTGTTTTAGCGCATTTGCTGTCAGTAGTGCGTTCACTTTTAGCAGTGGGCCAGTACACACATTTTATAACTGCTCAATTAACAAAGCTTCCTCATTATTTATCCGAAATATCAAACAAACAGTCGGATGAAAAACCGCCTATAAACCATAATATCCTGAGTGATGTATTTTACCTGGAGCAGCAAATACCGCAAAACGAAGAATGGGTAAACAATGTTGCCGCAATAATTATAGCTTATAACCAGCGGGATTACATCAATCATATACTTACACCAGCAATACTTGCTTTGCCGGTGCTTACCCCTGTAGCTTACAAAGCAATACTTGCTTGCAGAAAAAATGTGGAGCAACGCGTAAATTATAAGCCACAACCTCCTACTGATTGGTCACGCCAAATGCCTTTAACTAACGGCGATAAAAAGCAATGGCAGCTATTAAAGGAATTTTTAGAGTCGCCACAACAGCAGGTTTTTGACTATCGTGTAAACCAACAAGAAAGAAAAGAAATGGAGCATGCCATCAGCCATGTAGTTATCGACCTGAAAACAGAAACCATCAAAAAAGGCTCGCCGCATACATTTAGAATTACAAAAACGCAGGCAGCATTTAACCGGCAAATGAAAGACTGGAATGAAGATGTAATGCTATTGGAAAAAATAAGTAAAAAAGTGGCAGGTAAATAAATGGCTCGATTTTGAAAATGAATCAAGCTAAAAGCGGAAAAAGTGGAGGTGTTTCTGTTAATGCAGCACTTTTAACATCCGCAGTAGCGTTTGTCAATTTTTTTTGGGGGACGATACATAACAATCCTGTTCAACCAAAATGGAAACTTGCTGCAACACCCGAAGAATACAAATACAGCAGTGCATTATTTTATCAAACCGGAAACGATGAATTTGGTTTTCTGGAGCATTATAAAGGATAGGGAATTGTGGTGAGGCGTCTCACAAGTGTGAAGTATTGTTGGTCAGCGACCAACAATGGCGCAGAGACATCCGGGATTTTAATTAATTTTGATTTAAACAAACAGCAGATATGATACGCACAACAATTATACCTACCAATACAGATATACATTTATCCGTTCCGGAAGATTATGTCGGGAAGGAAATTGAAGTGATGTGTTATCCGGCTAGTGAATTGACAGAACCAAAAGCATTAGCAAAAAAAATGTCGGACTTCAAACAAATGCTCACTGTAGAAGAAGCTAATAATCTTCAGGATTATGTAAAAAAATCAAGACAAGAATGGAACAGGGATTTTTAATGGATTCAAAT
>JANPPB010000140.1:0-4910 GCA_031428295.1 Segetibacter sp.
GGTATTCTGTTTTGCTTTTCTACGATAATTATTGATAAAAATATTACGCATGATGGTATATAACCATGCTTTAATATTGGTACCCACATTGTATTTCTCTTTATTGGCCAGTGCCCTGAACATGGTCTCCTGCATCAGGTCCTTTGCAGTTTCGTTGTCCCTTGTAAGAGTAATAGCAAACGGTTTTAAAAACTCTGCATTATTAAGTAACATCTGATTGAAGTCGATAGTAGACATGACCAATAGTGTTTAAATTATTATACCGTAAAACTAAACAGAAAAACGAATACTTTGAATGTTTCTGTTTAACTTTTAAAATGAAAATCCTAAACAAAGCTTTTTATCATATTTAGTTCTTTGAATAACCCCTGTCGATAAGCATGTAAGTTTTTGATTTTCATTGGTTAAACCTCAATCGTAATTGGTCTCCTGGAGTTATTACCCGCCTATTGTTTTTATCTAACACCTCATAGATTTTGTTTATCGCTGATCGTATTTACATTATGTGATCTCTAAACGAAAAGCATACTGGCTGGCAAGACTAAGACCGAAGGCTGGCAAAGTATGGTATTCATATTTTATGCCTACCCTATGCCATTAGTGAGAATTTGACCGGACAGATAAATACAAAAAAATCCGTTGACCTTTTGGCAACGGATTAACATGTGCATTATAGAAGATTAGAGGGTAGAAAGATATTCAATCACCTCACCTAAAGATTTTTTGAAGTTGATGTTTTCAGGTATACGTTTTTTGTATTGCTGGGTTAATGTACCCGATACCAATACAGGAAAGTTAGGCATTCTAAGATTTACGTTATTTAAGAATCTTTCAAAATTAAAGTTGTTGGCAACTGAGGTAAGATGGGTAAACAGGAACGCTGGCTTCTTAAGTTTTGCAATAAATTCAAGATCCTTTAAAGGAACATTTGCACCGAGATATAACACTTTTATTCCCCGGCTTTTTAATAAGTAATACAGGTACAACAATCCTATTTCATGGTATTCGCCTTCAGGCAAAAATAGAATTGCCTCTTTTTGAATGTTAAGGAGCGAAGAAATATTTTCAATACCTACTATTAACTTTTGCCTTATAATATTTGTAACCAGGTGTTCCTGTGCAGGATTAATATGGTAAGTAAGCCACAGGATGCCTATACGTTCTAAAAAAGGAAAAACTATTTGATTGATGGTACGGTCAATGCCACGGACAGTAATGTAATCACTCAATACAGCCTCGAATGTGTCCATTTCCATGTCTATCATCGCCTGGATCAACTCGTTTACGATACGCTCCTGCTGTGCCTGAGCATGACCCAGAGACAGCAATTTTTCCTTGATCTCCGGCATCTCCATTTTATTAATGTGAGATATCTTATAACCGTACTTATTAAGCAACGAAATATTGAGGATCATCTTAAGTTCATCGCTGGTATAATAACGGATGTTGGTATTGGTGCGTTGTGGCTTTAAGAAGTTATAACGCTGCTCCCATATACGTATAGTATGAGCTTTAATACCTGACAGGTTTTCCAGATCTTTTATTGTAAAGGCGTTCATGCAAAAAGAACAAAGTGAAACTAAAAATGTTTACACACAATTTGAAAAGATTTAAAAAAGCATTTGTGCAATTAACATTTAGAAAAAGTTGGCGATAGTACACATAAAAAAACCGGCTAAGAGCCGGCATTATAATAAGAGATGAATCACTTATATTATTTTACTTGTCTCAGGTATTGCCCATACCCGCTCTTTGCATATTTATCGGCAAGCTTCATCAATTCGTCACGGTTTAAAAACCCCATACGATAAGCCACTTCTTCAATGCATCCAATTTTTTGCCCCTGCCTTTTTTCGATAACTCTTACAAATTCTGAGGCATCGCTTAAAGAGTCGAAAGTACCGGTATCTAACCATGCCGTACCCCTGTCCATAACTCCCACCTGTAAATTACCAGCTTCTAAATACACCCTGTTAACATCAGTAATTTCGTACTCGCCCCGTGGGGAAGGTTTAATGTTTTTTGCAATTTCAATAACAGAGTTGTCGTAAAAATATAAACCAGGCACTGCGTAATTGGATCGGGGCGCTGTAGGTTTTTCTTCTATACTTATTGCTTTAAAATCATCATCAAATTCAACCACACCATACCGTTCCGGATCAGCAACTTCGTATGCAAAAACTGCTGCACCCTTTACATCGCTGAACGACTGTACCAGTTTACTAAAACCACTGCCATAAAAAATGTTATCGCCCAATATTAAAGCTACTTTATCGCTGCCTACAAATTTTTCTCCAATAACGAACGCCTGCGCAAGACCGTTGGGAACTTCCTGTACTGCAAAACTTAAGTTGCATCCAAATTCACTTCCATCGCCCAACAACCGTTGAAATTGTGCGCTATCGTCGGGGGTGGTAATAATGAGAATATCTTTTATACCCGCCAGCATTAAAACAGACAAAGGATAGTAAATCATTGGCTTGTCGTAAACAGGCATTAATTGTTTACTGATCCCTTTTGTAATGGGATACAACCGGGTTCCGGATCCACCAGCCAAAATAATTCCTTTCATGTTAAAACAAATTTGTGTAAGATCTTAAGAGTGGCAATACCTGGTCTTTTGCTGATACCAACAACTCATCGCTTTGCAATTGCCAATTGATATTAATGTCGGGGTCGTTATAAATAATGCCTCCTTCAGAAGCCTTATTGTAATAATTATCGCACTTATAAAAAAAGTCGGCAACATCGCTCAATACCAAAAAGCCATGGCCAAAACCACGGGGAATAAATAATTGTGTATGCGATGTATCGGAAAGTATTACGGAATAATATTGTCCAAAAGTTAGTGAGTGTTTACGAAGATCAACGGCCACATCCAACACCTGGCCTTTAATAACTCTTACCAATTTAGACTGGGCATGTTCGCCCATTTGAAAATGTAAACCTCTTAGTACCCCTTTTACAGAATGTGATTGATTATCCTGCACAAAATCCACCTGCAACCCGGTTTCTTTATTAAATCTATCCTTATTGAACGACTCAAAAAAGTAGCCCCTGTCGTCGTTAAAAACGTTATCTCTTATAAGCAGGCAATCTTTTAAAGTTGTTTGTTCTATTTTCATGCTTACCTGTTAGCGTACATATTTGAATAGTATTGCTGGTATGCACCAGACGTAACATTGTTCAGCCATTCATGATTATTCAAATACCAGTCAATGGTTTCACTTAAGCCTTCTTCAAATGTTACTGATGGTTTCCAACCCAGTTCTTTATTAATTTTTGAAGCATCGATTGCATAACGCCTATCGTGACCCGGCCGGTCTTTTACATAAGCAATCAAACCATCGCTGGTACCCGGTTCGTTACCAAGTTTTTCATCCATCTGCTTTATCAGCAACTTAACCAGGTCAATATTTCGCCATTCGTTAAAACCACCGATGTTGTAAGTGTCGGTAACGTTGCCTTTATGAAAAACCACATCGATTGCTGTTGCATGATCCTTCACATATAGCCAATCCCGGGTATATAACCCATCGCCATAAACAGGTAAAGGTTTTTTGGTAATGATGTTGTTTATGAAAAGAGGTATCAGCTTTTCAGGAAAATGATAAGGTCCATAATTATTTGAGCAGTTAGAAATAACGAAAGGAAGATCATAAGTTTCGCCATAAGCCCTTACTAAATGATCGGATGATGCTTTACTTGCAGAGTAAGGCGAGTTTGGATGATACGGGGTTGTTTCGGTGAAGAAACCGGTACTGCCCAGAGCTCCATAAACCTCGTCGGTGCTTACATGATAAAATAATTTACCTTCAAAAGCACCGGCCCAATGTGTTTTAGCTGCGTTTAAAAGATTTACTGTTCCAACTATATTGGTGTAAACAAAATCTAATGGTGAGTGAATTGATCTGTCAACATGCGACTCTGCTGCCAGGTGTATAACATCGGTTATATCATGCGCTGCAAATACACGCTCCAGTTCCGCCGGGTCCAGAATATTTACTTTCTCAAATTTGTAGTTGGGTAAAAAATCAACATCTGTAAGGTTTTCAAGATTGCCTGCATAAGTAAGTGCGTCAAGATTTACAATTTTGTAATCGGGATATCTTGTTACAAATAACCTTACCACATGCGAGCCAATAAATCCGGCACCTCCGGTAATTAAAATATTTTTCATTGTATGTTGTAATAGTTTTTATACCATGTAATAAACTTATGAATGCCTTCCTTTATTGTAGTGGATGGTTTGTAATGCATATCTGCTACCAGGTCGTTAACATCAGCAAAGGTGGCAGGAACATCTCCCGGTTGTAAATCTTTAAAATCTATGATCGCCTTTTTACCCAATTCTTCTTCAATTGCATGTATAAAGTCGATTAATTTAACCGGAGAGTTGTTTCCGATGTTATAAATTTTATATGGGGCCGTAGAGGTTGATGGATCTGGCTTAGCAGGATCCCATAGTTTATTGCCCTGTGGAGGATTGTCAATTACCCTTATTAAGCCTTCAACAATATCGCCAACATAGGTAAAATCTCTTACCATGTTGCCATGATTGAAAACAGGTATTGGTTTACCTTCTAAAATAGCTTTGGCAAAAATAAACAGTGCCATATCGGGTCTGCCCCACGGACCGTATACCGTAAAAAAGCGAAGACCTGTAGTTGGAATGTTGAAAAGGTGGCTATACACATGTGCCATCAGCTCATTGCTTTTTTTGCTGGCTGCATACAACGACATAGGATGATCAACATTTTGAGATGTTGAAAAAGGAGTGGCCCCATTTAAACCATAAACGCTGCTACTGCTGGCATAGGCCAGGTGTTTAATGTTATGATGCCTGCAGCATTCAACAATATTTGTAAAGCCGATAATATTGCTGTCAATATATGCTTGTGGATTGGTTA
>JANPPB010000141.1:0-3262 GCA_031428295.1 Segetibacter sp.
CCTTTGTGCATAGCCAAGGGACCCCGGCATTCTTTTTTGTCTTGCAGCGTTTAGCCGTTGCAGTGTCTTATAACCTGCAACTGTAGCGAGGGTAAGACGATAAAATATAAAGAAGCCATTGGTTAGTAAAATAGCCGGTGGTTTTTTTGTTTATTTGCGCCGTTGCAGGTGTTGTCACCTGCAACTGTAGCGGGGTAAGGAGATAAAATATAGAGAAGCCATTGGTTAGTAAAATAGCCGGTGGCTTTTTTGTTTATTGCGCAATAAGAGAAGTTAGATTATCCTTCAGCTTCTTCTTAGCAAACAAACCATCAATGATATTATAGAGAGAATTACGTTCTTGTTCATCGAGTTGTTCCATCAGTCTTATCTTTTCCGTCAACGCCCGTTCTCCCCAAGTGTTCCCAAAATAAAATCGAAAGGTTGTTCAAGGTCTTAGCGCAGCGAGACCTTGAACGCAGGATAAATAGGAGGTTTCCGACCTCGTGCCTTTGCAAAAGGCATTAATAACATTACGTAGGCGGTCAATTGTTATAATGTACAATTACAAAAACCACAGCTTTGGGCTTTGCTTATAAAATCTCCAATAAAGGCGCATCTACAGCTAAGCTTATTGTTCAGCAGTTTTATGTCTTTTCAAAGACTACAGTTCGGAGAACCGCAGTTATATTAAGTTCGAAGTGCCCTTAGGAACACCTCGAACAACGGGAAATGGCTACTGCCTTTCCTATTGGTGTTGACGAAAGCACAGCAAAACTGCCTAACAGCAAAAAGATACAAGAGAAATTTGGGGTAATTAAATACAAGCAGGATGGTAAGGGCATTTCCACAATGTAAATGGCAATCCAGGGCGACATGCAGGGTAAAAACAGGCAAATTCGCATGGACGAAAGCATGAATGAGGATCAGAAGAAAACGAAGATGGATGTTAACATGGCTGAAAGAAAAGCAAGATTGAAAAACAGTCTGTCGGAGGAGCAAATAACAAAGCTGGATGCTATGTACGAAGAGATGAGAAAGATGAGGCAGAACAGAACTAACAACTAATCAGTACTACGTTATATAAAAGGCTGCCAAAAATGGTGGCCATTTTATTGTGGTGAGTTTTTCTTAACAATGTAGTTATAGTTGCTTTTAGCACTAAAGATGAACGGACTGCGACGCAACTATTTTGAGCTCAGATTAAATGTTGGAGTGATAAAAATGTGAAAGCCGGCATAATAGCCGGCTCACGCTTATAAATATTGGTTTAAACAAGTGTAAAAGTATCAAGGAATTTAGTGGTAAAATTTCCTTTTCTAAAATCTGGATTTTGCATTAGTTGCAAGTGAAATGGGATGGTTGTTTTAATGCCTTCAATAACATACTCGCTTAATGCCCTGTACATGGTATTAAGGGCTTCTTCACGGGTTTGAGCAGTAGCGATTAACTTGCCAATCATGCTATCGTAATAAGGAGGGATAACGTAGCCTGCATACACGTGGCTGTCAACCCGAACCCCATGCCCACCTGGCTGGTGCAATACAGTAATTCTTCCGGGGCTTGGTCTAAAATCGTTGTATGGATCTTCAGCATTGATACGGCACTCAATGGCATGCATTTGAGGCTCATAATTTTTACCGCTTATGGGCTCGCCCATGGCAATTTTTATTTGTTCCTTTATCAGGTCAAAATTAATTACCTCTTCAGTTACGCAATGCTCCACCTGAATACGGGTATTCATCTCCATGAAGAAAAAATTACGGTGCTTGTCCACTAAAAATTCTATGGTACCAACACTTTCATAATTAATGGCACTTGCGGCTTTAATAGCTGCCTCACCCATTTTATCGCGTAACTCAGGGGTCATAAATGGCGAAGGGCTTTCTTCAACCAGCTTTTGGTGCCTGCGCTGTATGGAACAATCGCGTTCGCTTAAGTGGGCAACTTTACCATACTGATCGCCTGCTATCTGTATTTCGATGTGACGGGGTTCTTCAACAAATTTCTCCATGTAAATACCATCGTTCTTAAAGGAAGCTGCTGCTTCGGTCTTTGCATTGGTATAGGCCTTTTCCATTTCACTATCCTCCCAAACTACACGCATACCTTTACCACCACCACCTGCTGTGGCTTTTAAAATCACCGGGTAACCAACATCTTTTGCAAGTGAAATAGCTTCGCTTACACTTTCTAACAAACCTTGTCCTCCGGGCACAACCGGCACACCGGCTTTAATCATGGTTTCCTTTGCAGAAATCTTATCACCCATTTTACTGATCATTTCCGGGGTGGGACCGATAAACTTAATGCCATGATCCTGGCAAATCTGGCTAAATTTTGCATTTTCTGCCAAAAAACCATAACCCGGGTGAATGGCATCAGCATTAGTAATTTCGGCTGCAGCCATTATGTGGGGAATGTTCAGGTAAGATTCTGAGCTAGGTGGTTTACCAATACAAACTGCCTCATCAGCAAATTTTACATGAAGACTATCTTTATCTGCGGTACTGTAAACTGCCACCGTTTTAATACCCATTTCACGGCAGGTTCTAATTACTCTAAGGGCTATCTCGCCACGATTGGCAATTAGTATTTTTTTAAACATTTAATTTTAATTTGTATCAGGATGTAAATATCAGGTATCACCAAAAAATAGAGCTCATCTTAGTATTAACTACTCTAATCTTAAAACCCTATTACGATGGGTCTACCAGAAATAAGGGCTGGTCAAATTCAACAGGGCTGGCATCGTCTACCAATACTTTTACAATTCTGCCTGACACTTCACTTTCAATTTCATTAAACAGTTTCATTGCTTCAATAATGCAAACCGGTTTTCCTGTTGTTACTTCATCTCCCACACTTACTAAAGCCGGTTTATCGGGTGTAGCGCTCCTATAGAAAGTGCCTATCATTGGGCTCTTGATAGTAATTAAGTTATCGGCCGGTTTATTATCAGCCAAGGGTGGTATTGATGGTTGGCCAGTAGCTGGCAATTGTAACGATGAACCACTGAAAGGTAAAGGTGCAGGCTGAAAGTTAAGGTAGGATGGTGCATTAGAAGGAGCAGCAAATATAGGTGCCGGATCTTCTTTTTGCCTGATGGTGATTTTGAAGTCTTTCTCTTCAATATTTATCTCACCAATGTTACTCTTGTTTATAACTTTTATTAATTCTTGTATTTGTTTAAAGTCCATACAATCGGAGTTTAAGTTTTAGATTGTAAATGCATTAGTTAATGCGAAACGGGTGGCAAAGTAGCCATTTTTAATAAAATTCT
>JANPPB010000142.1:0-2252 GCA_031428295.1 Segetibacter sp.
CAGGGCCATCCTTTACAGGAAGGGCTCTGGTCTTTAGTTTCATTAAGTAGCGTTCTTGCGCTAAACACTTTAATATTTGTTTTCACAGTTCAATTGAAGTAGATCAGGTTGCCTCAATATCCTTTCTTAATAATGCGCTACTCATTGGTTTTTCTCTTAGCATCGAATACCCTTTCTCCTTAACTCACCGATCAATAGTTTTTTTTCTTATAAATTACTGCAAATTAAGGGGTGGGTAATAAGCACCGCTGATACCATTAATACTGAAATCAAAAAAAAACCTTAGTAGAATAAGGTGAAGCCTGATCATAAACCTTATTACCTTATTCCGGATGCAATAAGAAAATAAGGTATGATTTTCGGGAGAATTGCGTTTCTACTAAGGTTACAAACAAATCATAATTCTACCCTTGATTAGCATTATTAAACAGTAACAAAATTGGAATTGCATTATTACTGTAAAACTCAAAAATTAGCTCAAAATGAAAGTAGAAGTATGGTCCGATATTGTTTGTCCGTTTTGCTACATTGGCAAGCGAAAATTTGAAAAAGCCCTCGAAGGCTTTGCTGCGAGAGACAAAGTAGAAATTGAATGGAAGAGCTTTCAACTTGATCCTGAAATGGACAACAAAGAGGGCCTGAGTGTACATGCGTACCTGGGCAAAAGAAAAGGCGGCACCACGGCCGATGGCAAACGCATGAACGATCAAATGTCGGCTGTTGCCAAAGAAGTGGGGCTGAATTATGATTTTGACAATGCAATTATTAATAATACCATACATGCACATCGTTTATTGCATTTTGCCAAACAACATGGTCTACAAAACGATCTGAAAGAAAGAATTTTTAAAGCCTATTACACGGAGGGAAAAGATACGGGGGATATTGAAACCCTTGTGCAATTGGCAACCGAAGTAGGTTTAGAAGAAGCTCAAGCCAGAACTGTATTGCAGGATAATTTGTATGAAGCAGAAGTGATCAACGATCAGGAAGAGGCTCACCAAATTGGCGTGCAAGGTGTTCCCTTTTATGTGTTCAATAGAAAATATGCCATTAGCGGCGCTCAATCGCCTGAAGTATTTGCCGGGGTGCTTTCCAAAATTTGGGAAGAGGAGAAACCTCAATTGATCTTAGAGAACAGTGAAGGATTCTGCGACATTAATGGTAATTGTAATTAAACATCAAATAAAAAACACAAAATGAAAGTATTAATCGTTCTTACTTCTCACAGCGAGTTAGGCAATACCGGTAAAAAAACAGGTTTCTGGATTGAAGAATTTGCAGCCCCATATTACATATTGCAAGATGCAGGTGTGGCCGTTACTATAGCTTCTCCAAAAGGAGGTCAGCCGCCCATTGATCCAAAAAGTGCAGAGCCGGGAGCTCAAACCGGGGCTACCAAAAGATTTGACGCCGATAAAGATTTACAGCATCTTTTGGCTAATACTAAAAAGCTAAGCGAGGTGAAGGCAGCGGACTATGATGCTGTTTTCTATCCTGGTGGTCATGGCCCTTTATGGGACCTTACAACCGATACCAATTCCATCAACCTCATACAAGATTTTTGGAAAGCGAGTAAGCCCATAGCAGCGGTATGTCATGCACCTTCGGTGTTGCTGAACGTAAAAGTTGCAAACGGCGAATCAATTGTAAAAGGCAAAAAAGTAACCGGCTTTACCAATACTGAGGAAAAAGCCGTTCAATTAACCAATGTTGTTCCTTTTTTACTTGAAGATGAGTTGAAGAACAAAGGTGGTGAGTATTCAAAGCAGGCAGACTGGGCATCGTATGTGGTGACTGATGGTTTGCTGATTACCGGTCAAAACCCTGCATCATCGGGGGAGGCAGCAAAGGCACTCATTCAATTATTACAGAAATAATTGCTGATGCTTACATCACCCTCTAAACATAAATTATACAAGAATGGAAGGTAAGAACCTGCAAAATATTCCCTTATCAATTTTAGACCTGGTGCCGGTAACTGCAGGAAGTACAGCGGGCCAATCATTTAAAAATAGTGTTGACCTGGCCCAAAAAGCTGAAGTATTTGGCTACAAGCGTTTCTGGATGTCGGAGCACCATAACATGGAGGGAGTGGCCAGTTCGGCAACAGTTGTTTTAATTGGTCATGTAGCCGGAAAGACAAAAACAATTCGTGTTGGTTCGGGCGGTATAATGCTGCCCAACCATGCACCATTAGTTGTGGCCGAACAATTTGGTACACTGGCTACTTTATATCCAAACAGAATTGA
>JANPPB010000143.1:0-14246 GCA_031428295.1 Segetibacter sp.
TTGGAGCAGTGTTCAATTTCAGCGGATGCCTAATGTAAGCCTTCAACCCGGCGCAGCTTCTTTAAGCCCTGCTGACATGATTAAGAACGTTGAAAAAGGAATTTACATAGTGGGTGATAGTTCTTACTCAATTGATCAGCAGCGGTACAATTTTCAGTTTAGTGGCCAGTTGTATTACGAGATTAAAAATGGAAAGATAGCTGGCATGCTTAAGGATGTGGCTTACCAGAGTAATACCCAGGAGTTCTGGAATTCGTGCAGTGCCATTGCTGACAAAAGCGACTACCGCCTTGGGGGATCTTTCTTTGATGGTAAGGGGCAACCCGGCCAGTCGAGTGCAGTTTCACATGGTTCGTCAACGGCCAGGTTTAATGGAGTAAACGTTATTAATACAGCCCGTAAAATCTAATTATGCCCATACTAAATAAAGAGGAAGCGCAGGCCTTACTTAAGAAAGTAATAGCGTTTTCGAAAGCAGATGAAATTGAAGTAAATATTACCGGAACTAATAGTGGCAACATTAGGTATGCACGTAATGCCGTTTCAACAAGTGGCGGCATTAGCCAGCAAACGATGGTTATACAATCATCATTCGGTAAAA
Source organism: Segetibacter sp. (assembly GCA_031428295.1). Taxonomy (GTDB): domain Bacteria; phylum Bacteroidota; class Bacteroidia; order Chitinophagales; family Chitinophagaceae; genus Segetibacter. The sequence goes on from JANPPB010000143.1 coordinate 602, forward strand.
AAGTTGGTGTGGTTACCATTAACGAGTTTGACGATGCTTCGCTGAAAAGTGCGGTAGATCGTTCGGAAGAACTGGCAAAACTGGCCCCGGAAAATCCTGAGTTTGTAAAAAATCTGGGCCCGCAACAATACGTTGAATCAAAAACCTTTGTGCCGGCAACTGCTGCAATAACGCCAAAACTAAGGGCCGATGCAGTTGCCTCCAGCTTACAGGTTGCCAAAGACAATAAGCTTACTGCAGCAGGTTTTTTTGAGGACCGGGCAGGTTACAATGCAATGATGAACTCGTTGGGCCTTTTTGCCTACAACACCAGTACCAATGTAAATTTTAATGTTACCCTGCGTACAAATGATGGTAAGGGCTCGGGCTATTGCTCAAAAGGTTACAACGATATAAGCCAGTTAAATGTTGAAATGGCCACAAAGATAGCCGCGCAAAAAGCCATGAGCTCTGCTGATGCAAAAGCCATTGAACCCGGTAAGTATACCGTTATTCTTGAACCCTCAGCAGCTATTGTTTTACTCGAAAATTTGGCGTTTTCATTAGATGCAAGAAGTGCCGATGAAGGCCGCAGCTTCTTAAGCAAGCCGGGTGGCAAAACAAAGCTGGGCGAAAAGCTAATGGACGAAAGAGTGACCATTTACTCTGATCCGCAACATCCTGATTTACCAACCAGCACATGGTCAGGCGATGGTCAGCCGCAGGAGCGCATAAACTGGATAGAAAAAGGAGTAATGAAAAACTTGTATTATTCAAGATACTGGGCAGAGAAAATGAAGGTAAAGTCGGTTCCTTTTCCTAATGGTATTATTATGGAAGGTGGTACAGCTTCGCTGGAAGATTTAATTAAGAGTACTGAAAAAGGAGTGTTGGTAACCAGGCTTTGGTACATCCGTTCAGTTGATCCGCAAACACTTTTGTTTACCGGGCTAACCAGGGATGGTACTTTTTACATTGAGGATGGAAAGATCAAGTTCCCCATTAAAAATTTCAGGTTTAACGAGAGCCCCATCATAATGTTGAACAATCTGGAGGCAATGGGCCGTCCAGAAAGAACAGTCAGTGGCGAAAGCGAAATTCATGGTATGATACCACCTATGAAGATCAGGGACTTTACGTTTACGAGTTTGAGCGATGCGGTGTAATCCAAAAAATATATTTCATCTTGCGATAGGGGAGCTGTTTAGCTTCCCTATTTTTTGACTGAGCTGTATCAATGAGGCGATAGCCAGATTGAAATACTTCAATTACGCTTCTCTCACATTCCGCCAGGTCTTTCACCTGGAAAACACCAAAACCGAGAATGGGCATTTCAATGCCGTTATTCAATATAACCTGCTGCATAATTTATATTCTTTTTTATGCAAACGTCTCTATTTTATCCGCCTGTAGGGTATACAGATTACGAATTTATCTACCATTATTGCTGATTATAAATTTGGTAAATAAGTTTAATGGGGAACTGTTTAAGTAATGACTATGACTACTTAAATAATAAAGCCCCGTTATCATTTGGATTGATAACGGGGTTTATTTTAACTTATGTGTTAGATGGTATTTAACCAAATGATACCCTCATTTTTTAGGTGCATAACCACCTTTTTTAATCCAGGTATCCCATGCTTGTAAAAATTCATTGTAAGCTAATGGTGGGGGCACCCGGCCTTCGCCCATATTCCATCCTGCCTTTACCAACGTATCCCTGGCATGTTTCAGCAACTTTGCTTTGTTTTTATGACCGTTCCTGTTATAGTCCATAATCTGCAAGGCCAGTTCTCGGGGTTTCTTACGCTCAAAAACCATTTTCATCTCTGCAGGTGGCAAACCCCATTTTGGGTTACCTGGTGGGGTATGTAGTCCGGGGGTATTTTCAGGTTGGTGGCAGTTGCTACATTTCATAGCATATACGCCGTGTCCGTCTTTGCCCCTTTGTGGAGCCATCGTATGCAGGTGACTGTCATCACCCTGCAGTGGTACATCACCCTTTGGGTGACAGTTCATACACCGTGGATGCATTAGTACCTTGTATACATCGGCAAAAGCAGCAACAGAAGCCACACTATCTCTGCCTTTATCTTGTTGTTTTTCATCATCGGCAGTGCCACGCTTAGGAACAAATGCTGAATTAGCCACTGCAATTATCGCCAGGATGACTACAAGAATCATCATCATTCTTGCCGGTAAAAAGTACCGTGGTTTATTAAAGTAGTGCTTCATAAAATGCAATGAGTTTACTATTAGGTATTGTATTGAAAAACCGGCTACGCATTTTTGCTTTCCTTTTGCTGAATTTCCGCTGCCAGGTGAATAGCACTACGAATTCTTAAATAAGTACCACAACGGCAAATATTACCAGCCATAGCAGCATCAATATCCTGGTCAGTTGGGTTTTTATTTTCCCTGAGAAGCACCGCAGCCGACATAATTTGTCCCGATTGGCAGTATCCGCATTGAGCAACATCTTTTTCAATCCACGCTTTTTGCAATGGATGATCATTCTTTTCTGACAACCCTTCAATCGTAACCACTTTTTGCCCAATAGCACGACTCACTTTTGTTACACATGAGCGAACTGCCTCACCATTTAAATGAACAACACATGCGCCACACTGAGCTACACCGCAACCGTATTTTGTTCCTACCAAATCAATCGTATCTCGTAGAACCCAAAGCAATGGTGTATCCGGATCTACCTCTATGTTGTATATTTTTTTATTTATGTTTAATGTGATCATAGTTGATAAATAATTAGTGACGAAATCCTTTATTCAATTAAGCCTTTGAAAGCGCATTTAGTTGTGTAATAAATGGCTGATCATAAAACCGCTTACCTGTGCTTTTATATAGTGCATTAGCTACGGCCCCAAATACCGGTGGAAAAGGTGGTTCTCCTAAGCCGGTAGGGTCAATGTCGTTTTGCACAAAATGAACGTCTATCTTTTTCGGTACTTCATGATGCCTAATCACTCTGTATTGACTGAAATTCTTTTGTTCCGTTGCTCCATTTTTATGCGTCAATCCCCCGTACAGTGCATTTCCAATTCCATCCACTACCGCACCTTCCACCATATTGATTGCGGCGTCGGGATTAATTACGATGCCGCAATCTGCCGCACTGGTAACCCGCTCAACATATGGTTGCCCATCCCTCATTACCATATCTACCACATGCGCCACATAAGATGCATGACAGAAATAAGCTGCCACTCCGCGACTGTATTTTTTATTTTCAGGTTTATCCCATCCAGACTTTTCTTTAACCAATTTCAATACGCTTGCATACCGGTCAGCATCATAGTCGTTGTTTTTACCAACAGGATTTTCTTTGGCCCGCTTCAACAATTCCAATCTAAAATCTATTGGATCCTTGCCCATGGCTTCTGCTAATTCATCCAGGAAAGATTGCTCTGCAGCCGCATTAAAATTTGATCTTGGTGCTCTGAATGCGCCAATGGTGATATTGGATGGTATCTGCCAACCTTCAGCAAGATAATTATCAACCGCACCGGCAGGAAACCTGTTGGCATGAATAGCATGTTCAGGAATACCACCGCCTTTTACATGAAAAGCAATCAGGTTTTTATTTGCATCCAAAGCAGCCCTGTAAGTTGCAGTGTACATAGGGCGATAGATACCGTAAGTCATGTCATCCTCTCGGGTGTATACAAGTTTTACGGGAGCTTTTACTTTTTTAGAAATAAGGGCAGCTTCATAAACATAATGAGCATAAGCTCTCAGGCCAAACCCACCACCCATACGGGTCATTTGAATTTCAATTTTATCGGCAGGTAAGTTTAAAAGTTTTGCAAGAGTAGGCTCTGACCAGCCAGGGGCTTGCAGAGGTCCGGCCACTACCGCTTTTTCATCCGTAACATGAGCGAAGAAATTCATTGGCTCCATGCAGTTGTGAGCTAAAAACGGTGCATTGTAGGTGCGTTCTATAACCTGGGCCGCATTCTTAAAAGCTATTTCAGGATCTCCGTCTTTTCTCAATTCTGTAGCAGGTTTCTTTGCATATTCCTGCATTTTCTTAAGCTGAGCGTTTGTACTTTCCAGTTCTCCCGGTACAACAACCTCTCTTTTCTGGCCTCTGCCTCCCATGGTGTCTTTGGTGTCGCCGGCAGCCTCCCAGGTTACTTTCAATTTTTTACGGGCATTTATTACTTCCCACGTGGTCTTGCCTACAACTACCAGCAAATCATTAAATGATCGCGTATCGAAACCGGCCTGTTCAAAACCATCTTCATATAATTTTTGGGTAAACACATCTTTGATGCCTGGCATCTTCAGGGTTTCAGATGCATCATAAGATTTTAGTTTCATCCCGAAAGCAGGCGGATGTTCAATCATGGCAATCAGCATTCCCTCTTGCTTATAATCCAATCCAAAGAGAGGTTTACCGCTTACTATTTTTAAACCTTCAACATTTTGCTTTGAGTTCCGTATTATTTTAAAATCTTTTGGGTCTTTTAGCTTCACCCCTTTTGGTACGGGTATTTCCGCAGCTTTTGATGCAAAACTGCCATACGTGCCGGCCTTACCGCTTTTTGTATGATACAACATCCCCGCATTAGTTGTCACTTCTTCCACAGGTACGCTCCATGTTTTGGCTGCGGCCTGCATTAACATGTTGCGGGCAGCCGCCCCCGCTTCGCGGAGAGGTTTCCAATACATCCGCATTGAATTGCTTCCACCGGTAAACTGCGGCCCTAATTTTACATTATCGTGTGGCCCCATTTCTACCACTACTTTTTGCCAGTCGGCGTCCAACTCTTCGGCTACAATCATAGCAAGTGAGGTCATCACATTTTGCCCAAATTCCGGGTTGGGGTTAATGATTTTTATGATGTTATCCGGGGTGATCTTTATATACCCATTTACCTCCACCCACTTTTTGGCAGGATCAGTTGTTTTATCACCCGGCCTAAAAGCCGACAACCAGGTAAAACTTAGCATCAGCCCGCCTCCGGCAAGAGCTGATGATTTCAGGAATGATCGCCTGTTAATGGAAGTTTTTTGATCTGTCATTTTTCGGGAATTTATTATTTGATTATCAAGTGACTGCTTAGGGTCAAAATAAAGTTATGACTTATTGAGGTGCTTCATTGATGCCAATGGAAACTTGAGAGAACCATAGATTTTTAAAATTGGTCGTACTAATGCACAATCTTATGTGTGTCCCTAACACTACTAAATGTTAACGCTAACAATTTCCAATCGTTGCCTTGCTTTTTATAAACTTCAGTAACTGTAAACTCAGTTACTGCGTTGGTGCCCCGAACATCAGCGGTTAGCGTAATGCGGTTCCAAACGGTAGCAACATCTTCAACAATTTCTACCGCTACATCGTGTACATCCGCTTTCTTGTACCATATCCTGCCGGTTTTAATAATATCAAGTTCCTCGTTCTTTTTCCAGGTTCCACTCATATGCACAAATTTCGATTTATCGTGGAAGAGTGAAGCCAGCTTGTCTACATTTTTATCTGCCATCCACTGCCATTTCGCTTTTGAGAGTTCCATAATTTCCTGCTCGTAATTCGTGCTATTAGTGGTGGAAGAACTATTTTTTTGTGATGAACAGCCCATCCCGACAGTTGTAACTAGCGTTATAAAAACCAGTAGTTTTTTCATGCGTTCCTTTTAATTGTTTTGTTTTTTAATTAGCCGCCAGTATCCTTTCCAATTGTCATTTACCAGAACTTACCACCGTACTTAGTGCAGGTTTCCAGTTGTCACAGCCTTTTCAATCACGTCCAGTCTTGCCTTTTTAGTTTCTGGTTCACCTACCGCCGTTCCATCGGACCTAAACTCAAGGAGCTCGTTCTTTTTGGGATCAAAAATGGGCCATTTTGAAAGTCCATTACCATTAGGATCACCTGTTTTGGCAAAGTTTGTCCAATAGGTATTCATCATCTTAGCTACTTCATAATCCTTAGGTGCCACAGTAGCTGCGTTTCTACCTCTGACATTGTAAAATACATAAGGAATTTCCGATGCATGGGCTGCGCCATAACGCATCCACTGTTGCATGGAGGGAGAAACATATGAGAAAAGATAAATGTAGGCCGGTACCCCTTTTGCGGCAAAGGCAGTAGCGGTAAACCGGGCCGGCTCTGCCCAAACCTTATCAGTGTTGACCATTGTAAGCATCCTGGCAAATTCTATCGTATCAGTCGGATCGTAGACTGTTTTCGCTTCATCTTTCATCTTCCCAAATAAAGCCAGAAGGCTGTCTTTCGTACGGGCATTTACGAATCCGGCAGGTACTTCCGCACTATTTGACCCTATAATAAGTGGAACCCGGGCTTGCCTTCCAGCCTTATACGCACTTTGGGCAGTTTCTACCACCAGCTTACCATCAAGAATAGGACCGGGGTAAGTGGCCGGACCACCAGGGCCGTTGCTCTCCTGCCCACCATCAACAACCTGGGCAACAGTAAGGGCACAAAGTTTAGCCAATGCGATTGCATCTGTACCATCGACCCCCTGTTTGCGGGCAAAGTTCTGCCCGATCGTTTCAGCCGAAACGGGGTAATATGGATCAGCATTTTCTTCCTGTATCGGTCTGCCGGTAAGCACGCCATGGCGGGAGCGCTGGATCCTAAGTCTTTTTATAAACTGATACTGGTTTCATTCGTGCATTCGTGGCATAAAGAAGTTGTTAGTTGTTGGTTGACAGATGACAGGCAATGATATTGTTTGATTTTGGTTGATGGATGATGTGATACTTTGCCTGGAGCTCTTTTGCGTTCTTTAATCCTTAGTGGTTTAATATTCGTGCATTCGTGGCTATCAAAAACAAAAAACCCAATCATTTCTGATCGGGTTAAAGTGCGGATGGAGGGGGTCGAACCCACACGCCTCGCGGCGCTAGATCCTAAGTCTAGTGCGTCTGCCAATTTCGCCACATCCGCTGGTGGGCGGCAAATGTAACAGTTTTTGTAAAATGGCAAAAACAAATTTTAATTCTGTTTATTGAAAAGCGGGTTAGAAATGATGACCAAAGATGTACCCTAAAAACGGAGCGTCGCCTCAAATGATCCCTCATTTTCAAAGGCCCGTCACCACCCAAATTCATCTTTAAAAAAATATTTTAAGGGTCATTCCGTAAATTCGTACGGTATGGAAGAGCAAGCAATAGTTACCGCGCCGGCGGCACCTAAATACAATTTATCGGAAGAGCAGGAGAAGAAGGAAATTTTGCGCCAATATAGGGCGTTGTTAAGGGCTTTGCGGGCCAAAATAAAGAAAGGCGATAAAGAATTGGTGCGCAGTGCTTTTGAAATTGCTGTTGATGCACACAAAACTATGCGCCGTAAAAGTGGTGAGCCATACATTCTGCATCCCATTGCCGTTGCCATGATTTGTGTAGAAGAAATTGGCCTGGGTGTTCGCAGTACTATTTGTGCTTTATTGCACGATACCGTTGAGGACACCGATATAAACCTTGACGATCTTGAACGGGATTTTGGTCCTGAGATTTCGAAGATTGTAGATGGGTTAACCAAAATTTCGAATGTAATAGATAATAATACCAGCCGGCAGGCGGAGAATTTTAAGAAAATATTACTTACCCTTACCGACGATCCCCGTGTTATTTTAATTAAGCTGGCCGACCGGTTGCACAACATGCGCACCATGGACAGCATGAAGCGGGAGAAACAATTAAAGATTTCGAGCGAAACGGTTTGGGTGTATGCACCACTGGCGCATCGCATGGGTTTGTACAATATTAAAACCGAACTGGAAGACCTCTCCATGAAATACCTGGAGCCGGAGCCTTACAAAGACATAGCGCAACGGCTTTCGGAGACAAAGAGGGAACGAAGCCGTTATATAAATGAATTTATCAGGCCTATTAAAGAAAAGCTGGTTATAGGCGGATTCGATTTTGATATTTATGGCCGTCCTAAAAGCATCCACTCCATTTGGAATAAGATGAAAAAGAAAGGAGTAACCTTCGATGAAGTGTATGACCTTTTTGCCATTCGAATTCTATTAAACAGTCCAACCATTCGCGAAAAGGAAGATTGCTGGAAGGTGTATTCGATCATTACAGATGAGTATACGCCTTCGCCGGAAAGATTGCGTGACTGGCTGAGCAATCCTAAAAGCAATGGGTACGAAGCGCTGCATACTACGGTTATGGGTCCGCAGGGTAAGTGGGTTGAGGTGCAAATTCGCACCATGCGTATGAATGAAATTGCTGAAAAGGGTTTGGCTGCACATTACAAGTATAAGGAGGGTCAAAATGATGAAGACCGTTTTGATAAATGGTTTGGGCAGATACGCGAAGTGCTAAGTCAGGATACGGATGGTATAGACTTTCTGCAGGATTTTAAAGTGAGCTTTTTAGCGGAGGAAATTTATGTGTATACACCTAAAGGCGATGTAAAAATGTTGCCGATTGGAAGCACGGCGCTTGATTTTGCCTTTAGCATTCACAGTGCTATAGGTACTAAATGTATTGGAGCAAAAATCAATCATAAGTTAGTGCCTCTGGGTCATAAACTACGCAGTGGCGACCAGGTTGAAATTATAACCAGCAGCAAACAAAAACCCAGTGATGATTGGCTGCACCTGGTGGTTACCGCTAAGGCAAAAGCTAAAATAAAAGACGCTCTAAAAGAAGTAAAGCGAACCATTGCTGAAGATGGAAAATATATTGTGCAACGGAAGCTTGAAGGAATGGGTGCCTCGTTTAGCCAGCATAACATTGACATCGTTGTTTCTTTTTACAAACTAAACTCGCAGTTGGACCTATATTACCAGGTTGCTATAAAGTCAAACGACCTTAAAGAGCTGAAGGATTTTAATGTGTTGGGTGATAAGTTGGAAATTCCAAAGCCACAAAAACAAATTATAGAAGTACCCATTGATCATACGCCACATTACAATAAAAAAGATTCGGAGCTGATAATTTTTGGGGAGAGTAGCGATAAAATAATGTACTCGCTGGCCAAGTGTTGTAATCCCATTCCGGGCGACGACGTGTTTGGTTTTGTGAGCACAGGCAAGGGCCTGATTATCCACAGAATCAATTGCCCCAATTCAGCCAGGCTGATGGCCAACTATGGGCACAGGGTAGTTAAAACCAAGTGGGCTAAAAATAAAGAGATTAGCTTTTTAACCGGGTTAAAAATTATTGGAATGGATGATGTGGGGGTAGTGAATAAGATTACCAACGTTATTTCGGGTGAGTTAAAGATTAATATTTCGGCTATGACCATCGAAAGCCGTGAAGGCCTGTTTGAAGGGACAATTAAAGTTTTTGTCCACGACAAGGAGGAACTGGAAGAATTGGTGGAGCGGCTTCAAATGCTTAAAGGCATTCATACTGTAGACCGTTTTGATACGGAATAAGTTTACAGCTTACACATTATTTACATTATTGTACCTGGGCAATCTTCTATTCAAAATTTATCCTTCAATTTTTTATAATTTAGATACCGTTTGGGGGTAAGATGACAAAGTGAACTATACTTTGCTATTTTACTTCGGTAGCAAATGGTTTTTGTCAGGGACAGTCACTTTTGCACCATGAGCTAACACAAAAAATAGAATTACCGGGTACCATACACCAACCCGGCGTAAGCTTTTATGATTAAGGTTGTTTCTAAAAAGTAATCATTTACAAAAATATCAGGAAATATTAATCTCATTCAATAAAACTATTTTGTTTGCGTTATTACAGGAGTCCAATCGCCCTATTATGTGCAAAATATCCCGTTTAATCGCATGTGCGTTATTTATCGCCATTCTGCCAGGCCCTAAGGTGTCTGCGCAGGATATACATTTTTCCCAATTTTTCGAAACACCCTTGTTGCGCAATCCATCGCTAGCCGGAATTTTTGATGGTGACATACGCATACAAGGGGTGTATAGAAACCAATGGGGCAGTGTTACGGTTCCATATAAAACCGGCTCGTTTAACATGGAGTATAAACAACCCATTGGGCACGGAAACGATTTTATAACAACAGGATTACAGTTGGTATATGATAAAGCCGGCTCCACCAATTTTACCACCACAAACATTTTACCTGCTATCAATTATCATAAGGCGCTGAGTGCTGAAAAAAATAAATACATCTCCCTGGGTTTTATGGGCGGACTGGTTCAGCGTAGAATAGACAGAAGCAAGATTACCACCAACAATCATTTTGACGGAAACGGTTACAACCCCGGGTTGCCCGATGGTGAAACCTTTGTAAATGGCAACTATTCTTATTTAGATGGAAGTGTAGGAATGAGCTTCAATTCATCAATGGGCGATAGAACTGCAGACAACTATTTTATCGGCCTGGCTTACCACCATTTTAACCGTCCAAGAAATTCATTTTATAGTAATCCAAAAATAGAACTCAGTCCCAAATGGGTAGCTTCAGCAGGTGTGCGGTTTGCTTTAAATGAGTATTCTTATTTTACGGTTCAGGCCGATCACAATGTTCAGGGTAACTATAACGAAACTATTGGCGGTGCTACATTCTCTTACAAAATTGGCAACGATATTAAAAGCCCTGCTTACACTTTACACCTGGGAACATATTTGAGGTGGAAAGATGCTTTGATACCTGTAATCAAACTGGACTACAATCCATTTGCCATAGCCATAAGCTACGATGTAAATGTGTCTGAGCTTAAAACGGCAAGCCAGGGCAGGGGAGGAATGGAATTATCGATTACGTATGCAGGCTTTTTTGAAAGAGATAACAGCTCGAGTAATGCGGTTCGTTGCCCCAGGTTTTAAAATTTGAAAAGTAAACAAGTTCTTTTTAAAAATATACCTTCAACCATTTTACAGGTTTAGTGTTTACCCTGATACGTAACTATTTTAAACACTATTAACCAAGTTTATGAGCATACAAATTGGAGACACAGCACCCGATTTTACTTTATTCAGCAGCGACAAAAAGCCGGTTTCTTTATCGGATTACCAGGGTAGGAATGTTTTAATACTATTTTTCCCGTTAGCATTTACCAGTGTTTGTACCGAAGAGTTGTGTAGTGTAAGAGATCACATGGCTGCTTATAATAGTGCAAATGCAGAAGTCTTGGGAATCTCAATTGACTCCGTTTTTGTTTTGGGTAAGTATAAAAAGGATGAGCAATTGAACTTTGCTTTATTAAGCGATTTTAATAAAGAAGTGTCTGAAAGTTATGGAGTTTTGTATGACTTGTTTCCGGCTTTTGAAATGAAAGGTGTAAGCAAAAGAGCTGCTTTTTTAATAGATGGGGAAGGAGTTGTGCAATTTGTTGAGGTTTGTGCTTCACCTGAGGATCAGCCGGATTTTCACAAAATTTTATTATACCTCAATGAATTATCAACGGTTGAATTATAATGGTTTAGTCTTAAAATAAATGAGCGATTTATTTCTGGCTAAACTTTTGTGTTATCTGCTTAAAGCACTAATTTTAATTTTATAGGACAAAATTTACATGAAGCCATTTTTACTAACGTTATTCATCTGCGCAAGCTTAATTGCGCCTGCTCAGTCAGCAAAGCCGACTTTGCCGTCAGGTGAAATGCAGGTAAAAGTTTTAAAATTCTATCCCAATCCTGCTATCTCCCAAATTAATTTTGAGTTTCAAAAAGCCTTCGATAAAGGATATGTCTTGCAGATTTATAATTTTATAGGAAAGAAAGTTTCCGAAACAACAACACTAACTTCTAAAACCTCTGTTCAGCTAACTGATTTTTACAGGGGAGTTTATATTTTTCAGCTTCGCGACAAGACCGGCCGCATTGTAGAGTCTGGAAAATTTCAGGTAATTAAATAAATAATTCAGAACCTGCTTAAATAGTATCAGAACAACGAAAGTTGTTCTGTTTATGTTTTATACCAAATTGTTGGAGAGAAATAAGGTTTTAACCTTTTAGCTACTGAATGTGAAAAAGTGTTTGAAGTCTTGGCAATTTGTTTTTATGAACAAAGAGGTAATTTGTTTTGCTCATATCTCCATGAACTTCGATGGTGTCTAATTTAGTAAGCGTTCCTTCTTTCTCATTAACCAGCATCATTTTATAATCAATGGATGCCATCAGTTCTATCAATCTATCCTGGCGTTCTTTTCTAAACTGCCCATTTTCGGTAGTTGTGTTATAAACCGGGAGAATTTCCAGGATAACTGCCGGTTGAAATTTCAGCAGACTTTGTTGTAAACCCATCATTACTTCCAGTTCAACCCCCTCAACATCAGCTTTAATGATAGAAATGGCTGAAACATTTTTCTTTTCCAATACTTCATCGCCAACCATAACAGATACATTTTGCACCTGGTTGTACCGCTCTTTCTTCACCCTAAAATTTGCTAACATACTGGCGCCTGAAGCAAACTCTGTATCATGATATAATTCCACAATTTTATTTTCGTAATGAAGCCCCACCGGTATTAGCGAAAACGAACTCAGCTTATTTTTCTTAATGAGTTTACGGGAGTAATTGTAACATACCGGATTAGGCTCAAAACCAATGTAAGATTGTTTTGGATTGATGGAAGCGATTTTTAAAATGGTTTGACCATTGTTTACCCCAACATCAATAAAACTTCCCTCAAAATTTGATAAAATCTTTTTATACAATTCTGTTGCCCATGGCTCGGTACTAACCAGGTTTTGGTAGCCTATGCCATCAGAAATTGGCAGTACAAAACTTCTTCCCTTTAATTTTTTTCGAAGGTCGAAGTTAAAATGCTGTAGCAAACCTGCCCTTGACGAGGCCAGTAAAAAGCTATATCGCAAATTTTGTAGTGAGGCTAAGGTGGGCATAGAACGAGTTTATTCAATTGCATTATAAACAACGTTTTACACTAAAATATTGTAACATCCACTACAATTAGCAGCTTAAATTTATGTTTGAGCTGCTGAATGCTCATTGCGCTCAATTTGCAATATGCTTTTACAGCAAATTATTTTAGATCACCTGCACAATCAGGAATTTTAAATAGTTGGTGTTTTCCATACCCCAAATAATTGGGTGATCGCTTGACTGGGCTTTAAATGTTACCTGGCGTAAGGTGCGCTTTGCATCTTTTGCTGCGTTATGAATAGTTTGTAAAAAGAGATCGGGTGATACAAGGTTGGTACAACTACTGGTAACTAAAAACCCTCCCGGCTTAATTAGTTTCATACCACGCAGGTTAATTTCTTTATAACCTGTAACTGCCTTTTGAATGTTCTCGCGGCTTTTGGTAAAGGCCGGTGGGTCCAGCATCACAACATCGTATTGCAAGCCGTCTTTACTCCATTGTTTCAGCGCATCAAATGCATTCAGACTTGAGAATGTGCAAACCTCCTGCAGGTTATTGAGAGCAGCGTTTTTATTGGCCTGGTCAACTGCATTTTCAGATATATCAATGCCGGTTACCTTTTTAGCCCCGTAACCCGCAGCATGAATTTCAAAAGTTCCTGTGTAGGTAAATGCTCCTAGAACCTCTGCATTTTTTACTATGGATTTTATGGCCCTTCGGTTGTCTTGCTGATCCAAAAAATAACCTGTTTTCTGGCCATTTTCTATATCAACATAAAATTTAAAACCATTTTCATTTATTACAATATTGGTGTCGAACGGGGCAGATAAAAACCCCTTTTGTTGGGGCAATCCCTCCAGTTCTCTTACCGGCACATCGTTTCGCTCATAAAT
>JANPPB010000144.1:0-5054 GCA_031428295.1 Segetibacter sp.
GAATATTAATTCGGATGATAATATACCGGGCACCAGTCATTTAAATGATCCAATGACAACGGGAGAGGAAGAAGAGAATGCCAACAATGAAGCAGACAAACTTAAAGTTGAACTGCAAGAGCAAAAAGACAAGTATCTGCGCCTGTTTGCTGAGTTTGACAATGCTAAAAGAAGGCAGGCAAAAGAACGTATTGAGTTAATGCAAACTGCAGGTAAGGAAATTATTATTTCGCTTTTAGATGTTTTAGACGACTCAGAAAGGGCCGAAAAGCAACTGCAAACAACTGATGATGTACAACTGATTAAGGAAGGCGTATCTATTGTATTTAACAAGCTTCGCAATATTTTGCAAAGCAAAGGATTAAAGCCAATGGAAAGTATCGGTCACGAATTTGATGTTGAAAAACATGATGCGATTACTGAAATACCTGCTCCCAATCCTTCGTTAGTAGGAAAGGTAGTAGATGAAGTTACCAAAGGATACTACCTCAACAATAAGATTATCAGGCATGCCAAGGCCATTGTGGGCAAGTAAATTTTAAAACCGGGGATGGTTAAGGCTATCATCCCATAAAAAATTCCTGAATAAAAGGAACCGGATATATGTCAACTAAAAGAGATTATTACGAGATACTGGGTGTTAGCAAAAATGCTGCTGCAGATGAGATCAAGAAATCGTACCGGAAGGTAGCAATGCAATTTCACCCCGACCGTAATCCTGGTGATAAGGAAGCTGAGGAAAAGTTTAAAGAGGCTGCAGAGGCATATGAGGTACTGAGCGATACAGATAAGAAAGCTAAGTACGATCGTTATGGTCATGCTGCTTTTGGTCCGGGTACGGGTGGCTTTAGTGGTGGCTCCAATATGGAGGATATCTTCAGCCAGTTTGGTGACATTTTTGGCGAAGACATTTTTGGTAACTTCTTTAATGGCGGGGGTGGTCGTAGCCGTGGTGGCGGCAGAAGAGCGACAGGTCAGAGGGGCAGCAACCTTAGGATTAAGCTAAAATTGAGTTATGAGGAGATAGCCAAAGGGGTTTCTAAAAATATTAAGGTCAAAAAATATGTGCTTTGTACCACTTGCGGAGGCAATGGGGCAAAAGATAAAAATAGTGTGCAAACCTGCGGAACCTGTAATGGCAGCGGCCAGGTACGAAAGGTTCAAAACACTTTTCTTGGCCAGATGCAAACCGTGGCTACCTGCCCAACTTGTAATGGAGAAGGTAGCACAGTAACCTCAAAATGTGGTGTTTGTAAAGGTGATGGCAGAATGTATGGCGAAGAAACAGTAACGCTTGACATACCCGCTGGTGTGCAGGAAGGAATGCAGTTGAGTTTAAGCGGAAAAGGTAATGCAGGCGAAAGGGGAGGTGCATCCGGCGACCTTATTATTCTAATTGAAGAAGAAGCACATGCTTCGTTACACCGCGACGGATTGAATGTGGCTTTCGACTTGTACATTACCTTTCCCGATGCTGTTTTTGGTATACAGGTAGAAGTACCCACCATTGATGGTAAGGCAAAAATTAAAATTCCTGCAGGTACACAAAGTGGAAAGATTTTCAGGTTAAAAGGCAAAGGATTTCCTGAAGTAAATGGCTACACCAAAGGTGATCAACTAATACATGTAAATGTTTGGACTCCTCAAAACGTAAGTAATGATGAGAAGACTATTTTGGAGAAGCTGAACGACTCTAACAACTTTAAGCCTCATCCTGATAAAAGTGAGAAAAACTTTTTCGATAAAATAAAAGAAGCTTTTAATTAGTAACAATATTGCACTGCATAAAATGGCGTTTTGCTAAGAGGCATTACGTCATTTTTGTTTTTGGTAAAAGCATGAGACAACAATTTTGATTAGAGGTGTAGAATGGCATTGTATTTTAGTGTAGAATAATAACATTGATAAACCGCTCAGTAAAATAAAACTCATGAACTCAACCTTGTCTGTACTGGATGAATTGGCCAAGCAAAGCCCGTTAACAATACTTCAAAAAATTGTTCGCCTGTTCGATAAAAACGCACCTAATTTTAATGAAATTGTTCGCACCACCATAATGAAATTAGCAGATAAGGCTGATTTGAATGTTCCGCATAATGATGTAACGCAATTACTTGAAACTGTAAGCGAAAAAGCAACCCATGCTATAGCCGGTATTTTTGGCGACAAAAGTGAAAATGAAATTATACAAGGTGCAGCACTTGGTCTTTGTGTAGGTGTTGGTACTGTTTTGCTTCAACCAAAAGAAGATTATTTTTCGACTCAACACAATAGTGTTAATAAAAAGAAATTATTAACCATTGGCACTTATATAGCCGGTGGAATTTTAGCATCAATAATTGTAAAGCAGCTCGAAAAAAGAAATGCCTCTAATGGTTTGTAAGGCCTTCGACTTTACCATTTCTTTTTATTGTTTCCGTAAATTTTTTTGGCTTTTTGAATCAGGTCGAGAAACTCGACATGCAACTGGTTGGTCCTGTTTGCAGCGCTGAAAGCAAGACTGTACACATCATCC
Source organism: Segetibacter sp. (assembly GCA_031428295.1). GTDB lineage: Bacteria > Bacteroidota > Bacteroidia > Chitinophagales > Chitinophagaceae > Segetibacter. The sequence continues at coordinate 2,516 of JANPPB010000144.1, forward strand.
CACATAAGGTTCTTAAAATATTTTGATTGCTTTAGTAAACCCCCAAACATAATTACCGAAGTAGCAAAACGCAGGCATGAGTCGCTGGATGAAAGTGGTTTAAAGTTGTTCTTTGAATCCATTTTTTGAAACATAATTTCCTGTTCGCCGGGTAGCTTATAATTAAGGTTGATGTTTGCAATTATATCACTTGTATTTCCCGCTAGGCTATCCGCTTTATACCAGGGAGTAATTTCAAATACACTTAATAAACGTTGACCGCTCCCCACCTCACCACCCTCTAAGGCACTGGTTGAGTCTTCCAGGGCACTCGTCTTATTTTCAAAACCAACCAGGCGATATTCCTTAACCAGCGCGGGATTAAATTTTATATTGAGGTATACATCGGAAGCCACATTGTACAAGGTTTGAGAAAACTCTTCTACCAACACTTTTTCTGCTTCTTTTTCATTGTCGATATAGGCAAAATTGCCATTACCTTTTTTAGCCAGCGACTCCAGTTTACTGTCCTTATAATTTCCCATACCCACCCCCAGGCAGGTAAGGTATATGCCTGATTTTCTTTCCTGGCTCACCAGGTCTTCCAGGTCTTTTTCGCTGGTTTGCCCTACGTTAAAATCACCGTCTGTAGCCAGTATCACACGGTTGTTTCCACCTTTAATAAATGTTTTTTTGGCTAATTTATAAGCTACTCTTATGGCCGATTCGCCTGGGGTAGAACCATTTGGGGTTAATCGTTCAATTGCTTGAATAATGGTAAATTTTTCACTGCCACTAGTGGGTTGCAGGGCTATTGCTACGTTGCCGCCATACGTCACGATAGAAACAGTGTCTTTCGTCCGTAAGTTTTCAACCAATAATTTAAAAGCAGTTTGAACCAATGGCAAACGGTTTGGCATGTCCATGCTACCAGACACATCAATTAAAAAAACAAGATTGGTTGCAGGTGTTTTATCAAGATTAATTTTTTTTGCTTTTAGATTGATATACAGCAACTGGTTTTCTGCATTCCATGGACAAGAGGTTAATGTAGTGTTTGCAGAAAATGTAGAAGTTGGTTGAGATTGCTCCGTGCTGAAATTGAAATAATTGAGCATTTCCTCCAGGCGGACTGCATCAACCGGGGGCTTGGTCTTGGTATTTAAGAAGCGCCTGATGTTGCTATAGCATGCCCGATCTACATTTACGGAATAGCCAGTCTCTGGAAACTGTTTTGTTTCGACAAAGTTATTTTCAACGGTGTTTGAATAGCTCTCACCCAACACATTGGTATAATGTCTTTGCTGATTGAGGAGGTTTTTGGTAAAAGAGGATAATCGTACCTGCGAAGCACTATAGATAGTTTCAGTAGGTTTTAACGTGAAAACAGCATATTTACTGCTTTCAACCGGCGTTTTTAATAATTCATAACCTTCAGCAGCAATTGTGATTGTATCAATTTTTAAAGAGGTAGGAATGCCAAATGCTCCTGATGTGCCGCTGTAATAGGGATATTCGCCTTTTGAATAGAGGTTGATTTTTACCCCTTGCAATGGTTGGTTTAATGCGTTGCGAACTTCTCCACGAAGATAATATTGTGAAAAGGAGGTTTTGACCAGCAATACGGCAAGTACTATCAGGGTTTGCTTCACTTCAGTTTTTTAAAAACACTTTAAATGAAGATGAAAATTTGAATTTGATAGTTGTTTTTAGACACTTATAAATTCAAACAGAAGCTTCATTAATAAACGATTACTAAAATTAGCGTTTTATTAATGTAACTAAATGCCAATAGTCAATCAGCAATGAAGGCACAGAGGAAGGAATAGGAGAAAGGCTAATTTAATCCTCCTGCAATTGGTATAATTCAGGGAGGTTTCGGCCAAGGCCATCGAAGTCTAAACCATAGCCCAATACAAATTTGTTAGGTATGGTAAAGCAGGTATAGTCAATATTTAGAGGAAAAACAGAAGCATCGGGTTTATGGAGCAGAACCGCAATTTTAAGACTGAGCGGCTGTTGGTTGTATACCTGAGGCAAAAACTGATTCATTGTTTTACCTGTATCAATAATGTCTTCCAGTATTACTATATTTCTACCTGCAATGTCAGTATCCAACCCAATAGCAGTTATCACCTGCCCACTCGATTTTGTTCCTTTATAGGAGGCAAGTTTAATAAAACAGATCTCTGCATCAATGGTAAGCCTTTTAAACAGGTCCGAAGAAAACATAAAACTTCCGTTCAGGATCGATATGAACAAGGGTCTTTTATCCTTATAATCTTTGCTTAATAGAGCAGCAAGCTCATTAACCTTTTCTATAATTTCCTGCTCAGACAGGTATGGTACAAAGGTTTTATTATGTACAACAATTGAAGACATTAATGGAAGTTAAGGCGCTTAAAAATTATCTCATTTGATTAGCCGCCAGCGTGCTGCTATTGCTTGCTAATTTAGGAGTAGTTGGGGCAGGATACTTAAGATAAAGCCTTTCGCCTTTGGCAGGCTCCATACCTTTTGCCAGCCGGTTAAACTCTAATACACTGGCTAACTGTATACC
>JANPPB010000145.1:0-2657 GCA_031428295.1 Segetibacter sp.
TTTGCCATCAGCCTGCTCAAGTGCATTGCAAATGTCATCCTGCAACTGGTGGATGAAGTTGATCCAAGGCCCCCTGACCCCCGAAGGGGGGAGTGAGGAAAGATTATAATTATTTGACTCCATATTAAGTATACTTGGTAAGAGGTGTGAGTCTTTGGTTCTCCCCCTTCGGGGGAGTTAGAGGGGGCTGCTATATTCTTTTACCGCATCCACAAAAGCCTTTGCATGATCAACAGGAACATTAGGTGTAATGCCATGACCCAGGTTGGCTATGTAGCGTTGGGTGCCAAAACCATCAATCATTTCCTTCACCCATTTTTGAATTTGTGGTATTGGGGCCAGCAATTTTGAAGGATCGAAATTACCCTGTAGCGTAACCCTGTCGCCTGCAAAAGCCCTGGCTTGTTGCGGTGAAATTGTCCAATCGATACCTATGCCACTGGCCGAACTTTTGCTTAAATCTTCTATAGCATGCCAGGTGCCTTTTGGAAACAAAATTACCGGTCCATGGGGTGAAACCGCATCGGAAATTTGAAGCAGATACGGTTGAGCGAATGTTTTAAAATCTTCAGGACTTAATGATCCTGCCCAGCTATCGAACACCTGCACCGTATCGGCACCTGCTTTTAATTGAGCCTTTAAATAATCAATTGTTATGTTGGTAATCTTCTGTAATAACTGATGAGTAAGCTTGGGTTGGGTGTACGCAAATTGCTTGGCTTTATCCCATGTTTTACTGCCTTTACCTTCTACCATATAACAAAGAATGGTCCATGGTGCACCGGCAAAACCTATTAATGGTACCCGGCCGTTCAGTTCCTTTTTAGTGAGGGCCAAAGCATCGCATACATACTTTAAACTATGTTCAGCACCCTCCGTTATCAGGGCATCAATATCCTGCTGCGTTTGCATAACCTTAGGTAGCGAAGGCCCCTTGCCTTCCTCCATTAATACCTCTAAACCCATAGCCTGCGGTATTACCAAAATATCGCTGAAAATAATGGCAGCATCTACCCCAACCTGGTCGATTGGCTGAAGCGTAATAGCTGTTGCCAACTCGGGGGTTTGCACACGGGTAAAGAAATCGTACTTCGCTTTTAGCTTTAAGTAATCCGGAAGGTAACGGCCTGCCTGGCGCATCATCCACACTGGTGGACGTTCAACTTTTTCTCCTTTTAATGCCCGTAACAGCAAGTCGTTTTTAAGGTCGCTCATTATTATTTTTCTGTTTCTTGTTTTTATTTTTTTCTATTGCCAGTTAACAAAGTTGAACACTTACAAACCGTTGCTGCGTACACTTATTGAGTATAAGGGAGTGACACAACGATGTTTAAAAAAGAACAAATGCTGGTAACCAAAAAAAAATCATAATAGTTGTTCAAATAAGCTTTGTGGTATGTGATCAGGCACTAAAATAATCAATGGCTTTCTCAGCCAGTTGCTCTTTGTTGGGAAACTCCCCGGTTACAATTTCATTTGTGCTTTCTTTATTTAGGGCTGCAGCAGTGGTGCTGCCAATGGCAAACAAAACTGTATCCGGTGCTGGTATGTTTTCGGTAAAAAAACTACGCACTGCGCTGGGACTGAAAAACAAAATGCCGTTATAACTTTTGTTGACCTTAACAGTAAGTTCTACGGTTTCATACACCGTTACTTCGTTTAAAAGAATGTTATTTTTCTTTAATAAAACCGGTAGTTCATCCCTGCGTTGGTTGCCGCAAAAAAATACAACTTCCTCCTCTTCATTATTAATAATTGTATCAGCAAGTTCAGTCGAGTTGGTTGCCGTAGCTATCAATTCACTCTCTCCAAAATATTTTTTGATGATTACCTGCGTAGTGCCGCCCATAGAGTAAATGGTCCAATCCGGAGTGATGCCATCAAGCTCCAAAACATCAATTACTGCCTCAACAGCGTTCATACTGGTAAACACAACCGATATAGTTTCGTTGGCATATTTTCTTATTTCCTCCGCTATATATTGGTCTACTATACTGTTGGTTTCAATAAAGGTTTCGGTATCGATTACAACACCTGCCGCCTGCGCCTTTTCCAAAGTTGTATATGCCAAAGGCCTCGTTGTTAATATAGTAATATCAGAATTTTTCATGGTGTATGCTTTCAAATATTTCACGGCCTCCGTTGTTCAATAATTCATAGGCTCCTTCTATACCTAAGTTTGCTGATGATGTAACAGCAGCCCTTTTTTCTACGTCAACACGGAGTGATCCATCCAGCGAAAAAATGTTTCCTTTAAAGGTTAACTGCCCATTAGAAATTTGAGCAAGGGCACTAACTGGGGTTGAACACCCACCCATCAACTGCCTTAAAAAATCTTTTTCGAGTTGGGTACACAAGGCTGTTTCTTCATCATTAAAATTGTTGCAGGCATCCAAAGAAAAAGCATCGTTTTCTTTACATACAACCATAATAGCACCTTGTGCGGGAGCTGGTAACATCCAGTCAAGTTCAATAGAATTTTCAGGACGGAGACTTATCCTTTCAAGCCCGGCTGCTGCAAAAATGGCTCCGTTCCAATTGCTTTCTTCCACCTTACGCAAACGGGTATTTACATTACCTCTAAGATTTTCTAAATTATGGTGAGGATAACGGTTTAACCATTGGGCCTTGCGGCGAACACTGCTGGTGGCAACAGT
>JANPPB010000146.1:0-3764 GCA_031428295.1 Segetibacter sp.
ACAGCCCGTACCCGGCACTACGGATTACCAGCAAACATTCCCTTTGTTTTACGACACCCTCATTAATTCTACTTTAATTGTAAACGGCAAAACACAAACATTTGGGCAGGATTATATTGCCACACTCCAGGCCAACGAAACCGCTACATTAAAATCGAAAAAAATGGTTTTTGCTGGATATGGCATCAGCGATAGCACCTATGATGATTATGCAGGCAAAAAGGTAAAAGGAAAGATAGTCGTGATTTTTGCGGGTGAGCCAAAGGTGGGCGACAAATACCTGGTAAACGGAACTACCCGCCCATCAAAGTGGGGTATCTTTCAGGGCACTGCCAGTAAAGCAAAAATTGCAAAATCTAAAGGTGCTGCAGGCATTATTTTAATAAATCCGTTTACCCCTTCGTTTAAGCCTGAGATGGTTACCCCTGTTCAAAAAACCAATATTTATTACCCAAAACCGGCCGGTACAGCCTCTGAAACCGTAAATCTGCTTACCGTAAACCATGCACTTGCTTCAAATATTTTAGGTAACCAATTTGATAGCCTGCTAAAAAATGCCGCTGATCTTAAACCGTTAAACGAGGTGGCCATAAAAATTAAAAACAAAACCACCTTCAACTTTATTGAAGAAAAAGTGCCGCAATTTTCAACCAATGTGGTTGGTTTTATTGAGGGAACGGACAAAAAAGATGAGTACGTTATCCTGACCGGGCATTATGACCACCTGGGTAAACGTGGAGATGTTATTTATTTTGGTGCTGATGATGATGGTAGCGGAACAACAAGCGTACTTGAAATGGCAAAAGCTTTTAGCAAAGCCAAAGCAGAAGGTAACGGCCCCCGTCGTACTATAGTTTTTATGACTGTTTCGGGTGAAGAGAAAGGATTGCTGGGTAGCCAGTATTATTCGGAGAATCCATTGTTTCCTTTGGATAAAACATCGGTTAATTTAAATACAGATATGGTGGGCCGTATTGATCCATCACGTAAGAACGGCGACTCAACCAACTATGTATATGTTATAGGAGAAGACAAATTATCAAGCGATCTTCCGGCAATTACTGATGAGGTAAATTCAAAATTTGTGCACCTTGAGTTGGACCGGAAGTTTAATGCCAACGATCCAAACAGGTTTTATTTTAGAAGCGACCATTACAACTTTGCGAAAAAAGGAGTTCCCATCATTTTCTATTTTAATGGAACACATGCCGATTATCATAAACCTACCGATACCGTTGATAAAATAAATTTTGACCTTATGGAAAAAAGGGTTCACCTGGTTTTTCATACAGCATGGGTGATGGCAAACCGAAACGATATGTTGAAAAGAGACATACCGCTGAAATAGCTTTTACAATTGTTTTTAAAATCGTCTCCCCCGCGGGAGACTTTTTTTTGATATAAAATGATAATGTTGCAGAAGCATGCAAGCAAGCAGTAGTTTTTCAAATCAGGAAGGATGGACTGATAATAAAGGTCCATACTTGCCAAACAATTACACACAGCATAACAAACCGGTTATCTGCAATAATTGTGGCTACATTAACCATGCTGCCTATAAATTTTGCACCAATTGCGGTCATCCCCTGCAGGTTACCAGCGAAAGGCTGGCGCAGTACAAATTCAAAATTTTCAAAAGAAAGCAACAACTAAAAAAAAGCAGAAAAACTATAAAAAAAGCCAGGAACACTTTATATACTATGGCGCTTATGATATTACTTGGCGTGGGGTTTATCGTGCCTGTTTGCAAACAAAATTTTTTAAGAGCCTTTGTATTGGTTTTGATTGCTGCCATTTATTTTACCCTGGCCCGATGGTCGGTAAGTAAACCATTTACCTCTTTTCTCATTGGTTTTTTAATGCTCCTTTCCTTTATGGCAATTAATACGTGGGCCGAATTTACCCGGCTTTTTACTTCGGGCACAGGTTTATACCTGCTGGTGGTGCAAACGGTGTTGTGTTATTTTTTATACCATGGTGTAAGGGCTGCTTACCAGGCCGACCAAATTGAAGAAGCGGAAAAACTATGATGGAAGATCATGATATATCGGTTGAAAACTGTGCTGAGTGCAGTGTGCAAGTAGTTGCACATCACCGGTATTGCCAAAATTGCGGGGCATATCTTCCTGACCAGTCTATACCCATAAACATATTTAATAACACCGCACTTCGCAGGGTTTTCATCTTTTACTTTATCTACCTGTTCATCTGCTTATTGGTAAAGCACACCTCGTGGTTCGAAACATACGACCAATTATTTTGGGTTGAATTGTTGCTGGCAGGCATCACCGGTTTTTATGCGTGGCAAAACAGGCAGGATATTAAACCGCTTTTAAAAATTCGTAATGTTAAGCTGAGCTTTGTAATGGCAATTATCCTGATTGCCGCCGGTACATCATTACTGGTTAGTTTAACCGTTCGTGAAGTAAACATTAATTTTTTTAATTCGGAGGTGAGCTATTACCAGGGTTTCAGGTCGTACTTTCTGCCACTTGTTTTAATGGTGTATTCTATTGCCTTGCTGCCTGCTTTTTTTGAAGAGCTGGCCTTTAGAGGAGTACTGTTTAACTATTGCAGTACGTTTTTAGATGAAAGACTTGTAGTTGCGGTTACGGCTTTTTTGTTTGCCATTATGCACTTAAGCCTTATTTCTATGGTGTGGCTGATACCTTTTGGTTTCTTTATTGGTTACCTCAGGCAACGGTATCAAACCTTGTGGTATGGTATCATCTTTCACTTTGTTTTTAACCTTACCGCCTGCATGGTAGACCTATATCGCGAAGGAATTATTTCTTTCCTCTAAAAGAAAACCAGGGCTTACTGTTTCGGGTGATGCTCATTTTTACCTTGCAACGCTCAATGTCAGACTGAAATTCCTTTATCTTATCATTATTCATGGTGGATATAATCGCCTGCTGGTAATAATCAATAGCCTTAACAAAGTCGCTATGTAGCTCATTCATCATTCCAAAACGATCGAATACCCAGCTTTTCTCTATGGAATAAACTTCCATACAATGCTCAAGGTGTTCTTCCAGCTCAAGATAGCGGTCCATATCCATAAGCAAAGCAGCCAAATGAAAATAGGGATGAGGATATAAAGGATCAGATTTTATGGCAGCCCTAAAATGAATTTCAGCTTTGTCATGATTTTCAAACTGCGACTTATAAATCCAACCCATAGAATTATGTGCAGGAGCATAACCCGGCTCATCATACAAAATGTTTTCATACTTCTGGAACGCTTCCAAAAAATTATTGCTTCTAATATCGGCCTCTGCTTCCAGGTACAATTCCTCAACTTTTGTTGTCATATGAAATCTTTAATTCTTAAATATTCCCAATCATGTTGTTATATGACGAGGGCAAATGCTTTGGTGTTGCCGGTTATGTATAAATAACTTGCAAACGATTATAGTCTTGAATGGCAAAAAATCTTTAAAGCGGTATTCGATGGCAAACGCCAGAGAGGATATTCAGATAATATTTTACTTTTCTGAAACCTGTTACCAGGTTTGCAAAACAATCAAATAATTCTAATTGTTATTGAGGAGAGCAATATAGTAAAACATTCTTTTTCAACTTGCCATAGCAAAAGAAATTATTTAAAACAGTCGTTCAGAAACCAGATTTAACCCATAGGAACCACCATAAATTTTAGAAAATCATTCATACCAAATGGGCTAAATTGCACCCTATTTTCAATTAACTTATGATACAATACGATCGTTTTATTCTTGATAACGGTTTGCGGGTTTTGGTAC
>JANPPB010000147.1:0-2051 GCA_031428295.1 Segetibacter sp.
CAGTCACCGTTCCTTCATTATAAAAGCTATTTCCGGTGGCGGTAATATCTCTGTACAACGTAAACACATTTGCATTACTTCGGGTTACCTTAATCTTTACATTGTTATTACTTGTATTGGTAGCGGCATTAATGCCATCAATTATTTTTAATGGCGCACCTGCTGCGTCCTTGCGGTATAAACTTATCTCATCGTCGGTATTACCTATTCTTACAAAATACCCGGTAAGTGTTGAGTTACTTAGGTCGCTTTTAGAAGCAATCAAGTATACATCAGCATAATTGGTAGAAGAAGTGTTGAACTGCAGGTTGACGGTAAACTCCCACTGTGCCTGCTGTGCTAAAGTGCTTGGGGTACTTAAGTAATAGCTGGCGTTGGCTACAGTGTTGTTGCTTTGTAATTGAAGATTGGAGTTAACAACCCAATCAGTTGTATTACCCTGCCAGGCAGGATTTGCTGTAAAATTGCCATCATCAAAACTTTCTTTAACCTGTGAAAATCCTCCAATAGAGCATGATAAAAATGAAATGATACCAACAAATAAAAATGATATTCTCATGGGTTAAAGTCTGGGTTAAGATGATCCACTTAAAAAAGTGCTGCGACCGAAATTTACTATTTTACCTGTAGCAGCAACTTTAAAATTTTTTAAATCACAATTATTTTATACTATTTTCGCTGCAAATGAACACACTTATTTCTTTTACAAAACGCCTTAAAAAACAGTTTCCTTAAAAGGGAAGTTGCCGGCGTTTGTATTAGTGCAAATATTGTAGGCCTTCCCAACAGGAAGGCTTTTTTTATGTCTTTTAATAAAAGGATGTATTCAATTTTTAAACTTAAATAACACTTAAAAACAACAAAATGAAAGTTGCAGTAGTGGGTGCCACCGGTTTGGTCGGCACCAAAATGTTACAAATTTTAGCTGAAAGAAATTTTCCGGTAACTGAGTTAATACCAGTTGCGTCTGCCAAATCGGTAGGTAAAGAAGTAACATATAAGGGTGTAAAGTATAAGGTGGTTAGTATGGAAGATGCAATTGCGGCTAAACCTGCCGTTGCTTTGTTTTCAGCAGGTGGTAGTACCTCTACTGAGTGGGCTCCCAAATTTGCTGAAGCAGGTATTACGGTAATTGATAACTCCAGCGCCTGGAGAATGGACCCTACCAAAAAATTAGTGGTGCCTGAAATAAATGCGGATGCACTTACCAAAGAAGATAAGATTATAGCAAACCCTAATTGCTCTACCATACAAATGGTGGTGGCATTGGACCCTTTACATAGAAAGTATGGTATAAAAAGAATTGTTGTAAGCACTTACCAAAGTGTTACCGGTACCGGTGTTAAAGCCGTTGACCAATTACAAAACGAGCGGAAAGGCATTGAAGGCGAAATGGCTTACAAGTATACTATCGACCTGAATGTTATACCACAGATAGATGTGTTTTTGGAGAATGGTTATACAAAAGAAGAAATGAAAATGGTGAACGAGACACGTAAGATTATGCGTGATGACAGCATCAGGATAACCTCAACTACAGTGCGTATACCGGTTATGGGCGGCCACAGCGAAAGTGTAAATGTGGAGTTTGAAAAGGATTTTGACCTTGATGAAGTAAAGCAAATATTAACGGCTTCGCCGGGGGTAACGGTTCAGGACAATCCGGAGAAACAAATTTACCCAATGCCATTGTGGGCCCACGAAAAAGATGATGTTTTTGTTGGCAGGTTGCGCCGCGACGAAAGCCAGCCAAACACACTAAACATGTGGATTGTGAGCGATAACCTGCGCAAGGGAGCTGCAACCAATGCCGTACAAATAGCTGAGTACTTAGCTTCAAAAGGAATGATATAAATAATAACCAGGCAGTTTTAATATTTGTGAAAAGTAAAATCCGGGATCTTTTTTGTTTCCGGATTTTTATTAATGCAACAGGACACCAAAATATGGTCTTAGAGGCTTTCTAAATATGTAAAAATGGAACCACAGCGACACATCGACACGGAGTATCACAGAGATTTACTTTGTATTATCACTGTGCTTCCGTGCCG
>JANPPB010000148.1:0-2210 GCA_031428295.1 Segetibacter sp.
GGTGATGGTGAGCAACAGGAAGGCCAGGTTTGGGAAGCTGTTCAGTTTTGTGCACATTATAAATTGGACAACCTTATTGCAATAATTGATTGGAACGGAATGCAGATTGACGGTACCACCAACCAGGTAATGAACAACCGCGACCTTGCAGCTAAGTACGAAGCATTTGGATGGGACACTTTATACCTTGAACATGGTAATGACATGCAGGCAATATTGGATGCACTTACTCAGGCCAAAGAAAAAAGAGGCAATAAAAAACCTGTTTTGATTTTAATGAAAGATGAAATGGGTTATGGAGTTGACTTTATGATGGGAACACACAAATGGCATGGAGCAGCACCCAACGATGCTCAGCTTGAAACCGCCCTTAAACAATTACCGGTAACGCTGGGAGACTATTGAGAGAAAGCCAATAGTCATTGGTCATTAGTCAATAGAGTTCAAAGTCATTAGTCAGTAGTCAATTGGGTGAGTGAAAAGTATTAGTGGCTGGTCGGTTTTACTTTTTACTTTTTACTTTTTCCTTCAACAACAACAACAATGAAAAAATACACATACACAGATAAGAAAGATACCCGTTCGGGTTTTGGTGCCGGCATAGCTGAGTTGGGTAGAACCAATCCTAATGTTGTAGCACTTTGCGCCGACCTGGTAGCATCTTTAAAGCTCGACACTTTCATAAAAGAAAACCCCGAACGCTTTATACAGGTGGGTATAGCCGAAGCCAACATGATAGGTGTTGCTGCAGGTCTTGCCATCAGTGGATACATTCCGTACGCTACCACCTTTGCCAATTTTGGCAGCGGCCGGGTGTACGATCAAATAAGACAAAGTGTTGCCTACTCGGGCAGTAATGTTAAGATCGCCGTTTCGCATGCCGGTTTAACCCTTGGAGAAGATGGTGCTACGCACCAGATTTTGGAAGACCTCGCCATGATGCGTGCTATGCCCGAAATGACAGTGATCAATCCCTGCGATTACAACCAAACTATGGCAGCCACCATTGCCATAGCCGATTTTAAAGGACCTGTGTATTTACGTTTTGGTCGCCCGGTTATGCCGGTGTTTACTGCTGCCGATCAAAAGTTTGAAATAGGTAAGGCATGGATGGTAAACGAAGGGAAAGATGTAAGCATTTTTGCCACCGGCCATTTGGTTTGGGAGGCAATACTAGCCGGCGAGATATTAGAAGGAATGGGCATAGATGCAGAGATCATAAACCTGCATACCATCAAGCCTTTGGATGAAGAAGCAATTTTAAAATCCGTTTCAAAAACCGGCTGCGCCGTTACTGCCGAAGAGCACCAGTTAAATGGTGGTTTGGGCGATGCGGTTTGCCAGGTGCTGAGTCGCAACATGCCTTCGCCGGTTGAAATGATAGGTGTAAATAACTCATTTGGCGAAAGCGGTGTACCCGCCCAACTGATGGAAAAATATGGATTGGATTCTAAAAGCATTGTAGCTGCAGTTCAAAAAGCTATTGCCAGAAAGAAGTAAAAATAGTTTCAATAAAGCATAATTGGTTCCATTAAATCAACGCTAAAATCGTGAGGTTTTGGCCTTGCCATGCACAATGGAATCTAAAGAACGATGGGCTGCGTTTGCTGATAGAAAACTCTTCTAAAATATCCCCGTCAATTGGATTAAAGTATATCAAATGTTTTTTTAAATAATTATCGTGCTATGAGCCATACTGAATCGTTTGTTATTGGTGTTGATTACGGATCGGATTCTGTGCGAACCATTATTGTAAATGCAGCCAATGGCAACGAGGTTGCAGCCGCAGTTTTTTACTATCCCCGCTGGAAGCAGCAATTGTATTGCGATGCCTCGGCAAGCAGGTTCCGGCAACACCCGCTCGATTATGTTGAGGGGCTTGAAGACACTATTAAAAGATGCCTCTTACACGCTGGTCCTTCAGTGGCTGCTAATGTAAAAGCGATCTCTGTTGACACTACCGGTTCTACACCTGTAGTAGTAGATAAAACTGGTACTCCATTATCCTTACTTAGCGGGTTTGAAACCAATCCAAACGCGATGTTTGTGTTATGGAAAGATCATACCTCCGTTAAAGAAGCGGCCGAAATAAATGAGCATGCCAAAAACTTTAATACAAACTATTTACAGTTTATAGGAGGCATTTATTCGTCTGAATGGTTTTGGGCAAAAATGTTACATGTGCTTCGCGAAGATGAAGCGGTACGAAG
>JANPPB010000149.1:0-2114 GCA_031428295.1 Segetibacter sp.
AAAACGTTTTCACCCAACTCAAACAGTGCAATCAGTTTTAATAAGTGCTCACTGTATAAAGGTTCTAAATTCTTTTGAAGGGTCTTGTAATTATTAAGTGTTCTGGATGAAAGATTGAGGATGGTTGCCAACTTGTTTTCAGGCATCTTTATAGTCCCTGCCAGGTCGAAAAATAGTTTTGGATGTACACCCTTCCTGGCTGTAAATACTAATGAATGCCGATTGGAGAGATCAAGGTTTTTAAATCTATCTTTTACTGATAATGATCTTTTAATTGGAGGAACTAACATTGGCTAAAAGTAAGAAAAAATTCATACCTTAAAATGAAAAGTTTCTTGTTCACTATCACACATATTATTTAATGTTAATGCCTTTGGTTACTTAAATTCACTATCAGCAATGCCTTTATTAATCAGGTACGATGTATAGTTAATCTCCACCCTACCTTTCTTGTTTTTCATTTTATCGGCTTCTGACTTTTTCTCACCACTATCGAACTCCATGGTTACACCTTTGGGTAATTTATAGTCTTTGGTATTGAAAGCAAAAATAACCTTGTCAGGAAGGCCATAAGATGCAAAACGACCATAAGTCATCTCCATATCGTAAGTGCCGTTTTCTTTGGTAGTTGAGGAGGCCTTTTTAATCAGCAGGTTTGGTTCATCTATGTAAAGAGTTGTGAGAACCACATCGCTGTTTTCGTTAGTAGGCAACAGTTTAACCACTTTTACCTTTGTTGTGCCTATGGTGGTTGTGCCTGCATCGAGTGCCAGGTAATCATTATTGTTAAGTACACTGCTCATGTTTACCGAAACGCCTCCCTTAGGCAACAACGATATTCCGCCGTCTCTCTTCAACTTAAATTTATTAGGACGTTTGTAAAAGATTTTGACCTTGCCTGCCGGCGCTTTTATAAAAGCAACATCGGTTTTCATCCGGCCTTCGGCCACATAATTATCTACCTTATCCAATTTATCTTTTACCTGTTTTACCAGTGTATTTACCTCCTGCGCTTTTGTGTTTAAGGCAGCACTCATTGCAATCAGCATCACCACTAACCTCAGTGATCTACTAAAATTCTTTATTGTTCTAACCTGCATCTGCTTTGTAATTATTTAAGTGAACTATTATAATTCAGGTATGGTTTAAGTGGCTATAAACTTTAAATGACTTGCCAGTTATCACTGATGGGTGTTAAAGATTATGATAGAATGTCTTTCTTTTTAAACACCCAAATAGAGGCTGCCAAAAAGCCGACAATGTGAAGCACCAGGATGCCCGCAGCCTGCAATACCCTGTTCAGGTTTTGTACCGATCCAATAATGGCTTCGTTATCTGCAGTAACCCTTACATCAAAAAAACCTTTCCAGCCTATCATGTGTGTTGTAAACAAAAATGGTTTTATAGCATTAAAAACCGGGATGTCCAGTGTACTTAATATGGTGCAAACAATAATGATACTCATGGTTGCTACAATAGGACCAATAGAATTTTCAGCAAATATGGAAAGGAAAAAGCCCAATGCAGCCACCGTTAACATAGCAATAGCAGCAAAACCAAAAGCTGCCGCATAACGCCACATAATATCATAGCTTTTTAACTGAACTATGTATTCTGCTTTCAGGTTTAGCATGTCGCCACTACCAAAAATCAGAAGCGATAAAAACAACGCCAGTATCGCCATCCATATTAAAAGAATGAGTGTATAAATGGCCGCAGCACCAAACTTAGCCAGTATTACTTCGGTGCGGCTCACGGGTTTGGTAAGCAATAAACGCAGGGTACCCATATTGGCTTCGCCACTAATAAGATCGCCTGCAATAATGGTAATGAGCAAGGGAACATGCACCAATAATAACTGCAGAATGATAAAGCATATCAGGTAGCCATTCAACACCTTACCTTCTACATCTAATGAGACGGATACATCGCGAAGCATAAACTCAATGTATGAGTCGCCATCCAGTTTTAAGCCAAACTGTATGATGGCTACCAATGCTGCAACGGCTCCAAAACTTATAAAAGTTCGGGGGCGGCTGAATATTTTAAATAACTCAATCTTTAAAAGCTTCCACATGTTGTTTGCCTGTTGTTACCTGTAAAAAATAATCTTC
>JANPPB010000150.1:0-1827 GCA_031428295.1 Segetibacter sp.
AATATTTGTTTGATGGCCACTACCTCTTCTTTGGGTAATGGAAACCGGTTACCATAATAGCGGTATACAGGGCATTGTATTAAAAACTCACCAATGGCCAGGCTTAATTCATCCTGGTTAAGTTCGGCCAACTCTTGTTGAGTAGCCAGGTTTAACCGGGTAAACAAAGCGGTTAAATTGTCCAGTTCCCCACTCATACTATCGGTGAGGATTACCGATTTTTTTTCTCTTATTTGTTGATGAATGGAGGTGGAATCCTGTATCAGCTTTTGATAAAAATCAGTGAATGTGGCTTCGGCTTCTTTATTGGTAAACAAGTTGTTTACGATGCTTAAGTAATCGTAACCGGAGTTGCCTTGTATGGGCCATTGTTTTAATAATTCTTCACCCGGCTCTAATATTTTTTCTACAATAACATAGGTTTCGTTGCCGGTTATTGTACGCAGTTGTTGCAGGTAGGTGGTAGGGTCGTATAACCCATCAACATGGTCTATACGTAAACCCTGTATAATACCATCAGCAACCAGTTGCCTAATGTACTTGTGATGAAATTCAAGCACCTTAGTATCCTGTATGTTCAGTGCTATTAAACCATTAACGGTAAAAAATCTTCTGAAGTTAATTTTGGTATCTGTTTTTTGCCAATGAGCTAACTGGTACTCCTGTTCATCTGCAATTTTCTTTAATTTTTCAGCATCATTGTTAATGCGCTCCATGCATTGAAAAATTACTTTTTGTGTCTCCTCATCTTTCATAAGAGCTGCTAATTGCAGCAGTATTTCATGCCATTCTAAAGCAAACATTTTTGGCTCCTCCACTTGTTGCAGTCGCTGCAATTGCTCAACCAACATGTTTATGGAGATGAAATGAAGCGGTGAAGCTTCTTTTAGTAGCATGATGTACGAATAACTATTCAGGGGGTAGAAGCTGTCGAAATAATTAAATACAAAGCGGTTGTTCTGGTATTCGATTTTAAGTTCCTGACTGTTGAGCACCTCTTGTAATGGGCTTCCTAAAAAGGGTGCCATCATTTTACCCTGGAAAATCTTGCCCGTCCACGAAACATCAAAAAAGGATGCATATTCAGATTTAATCCCCTTCTCCAAAACATCCATAAGCCAGGGGTTACCGGGATGGAAGGCCATGTGATTGGGAACGATGTCCTGCAACCAGCCAATATTGTTTTCTTTCAGGTGTTTGCTGATGTCAAGAAATTGTGCTTCGGTTCCAACTTCAGGGTTAATCTCATGCGGATCAAGTCCATCGTATCCATGCGTACTGCCCGCAGCAGATTTAAAAATTGGTGACGCATAAATGGTGCTGACACCAAGCTTTTTTAAATAAGGAAGGGCTGACTCAAATTGCTTAAAAGAAAATTCTTTATGAAACTGGAGGCGATAAGTAGCTATAGGATTGTACATAGAAATTTTTTGTTCGTTCACCCGGGATTTGGTGTAAAACTGGTCTTTATTTTTTTTATAAATATTGCTGCCCGTAAGTTATATCAACAAGTAAAATGTGGGGGTGATTGACTTTAATTGGAGGTTAACTTTGGTACAACACAATAGATTCTGGTTGTAGCACAATGGTACCTGTTTTGATTGATGCAGGTGCTATTTCTCCTGGCCCGTTCCACTCTGCAGCAGCAGAATCAATGATTTTAATCCACTCATTTTTATCAACCCCAATAGAATAAGCCTGTACCTGTTTTGAAAAATTAAGGATCGAAATAATAGTGTCGGTGCTATTACTTCTTTCAACTACCAATAGTTGCTGATCTTCCAATTGCTTCGGATGAGTTGTGAACACCTGCCGGTTGCGATATTG
>JANPPB010000151.1:0-3379 GCA_031428295.1 Segetibacter sp.
AAGCCACTTAGTTAAGCAGGTTCTTTAACTCCAAATCCATTTTTTGCTCGGTAAGTTGGCTATTGAAAAAGCGGTAATAATTCTTTGATTTATCAACAAAGATAGATGCTGGTATGGCACCGGTCCAGTCCTTATCAATTATGGGAGTATACTCCTCAGCTTTCAACTCTTTAAGGTAAACTACTTCACTTTTGTAGCCCTTCTTTCGGATAAATGCTGATAAAGCTTTTGGGTATGAACCAGGAAAATCAAGGCTTACCAATATAAGTTTTACAGGCTTTGTGGCTTCAGCCACTTTACTCTCAAAATAAGGTATTTCTCTAATGCACGGTCCGCACCAACTTGCCCAAAAATTAATTATGGTTGGCCCCTTGCTGTTATCAATCATTTCTTTTACTTCTTTGGCTGTTACCTTTTTAATACTTGCTTCCTGAGCAAATACCATATTGGCAACAAAACAAAAACTAAGTATTAAAACAAATTTTTTCATGTGTTTAATTTTAAAAATCCTCATCCTTAAATCCCCATCCCTTTAAAAGGTCAATTTTTCTCTCATCAGAAAGAGAAGGCTGTTCGTAATGACCGGCATTTTTCTTCTGCCTGTAGGCTTCATATATGGTTACAGCGCAGGCCACAGATATATTTAAACTCCTGATGATACCTTGCTGGGGGATAATGAAATTACCATCTGCCCCGGCTATCATTTCCTCACTCACTCCTGAATGTTCATTACCAAAAACCAAAGCAATATTTCCTGTAAGATCTAATTCATAAAGACCTACAGAATTGGGAGCTAAATGTGTTGTTAATATGGTTGCATATTTATTTCTGAGTGCAACAATGCATTCGTTGGTATCTGTAAATTGATGAGTGGTCATCCAATTATTGGCACTGCTGCTACTTTTAAAACCCCACTTTTTATGGGGTCCAATACGGGTATTTAAAATATACACATCCTGTATGCCTACACTATCGCAGGTTCGTAAAACAGCAGATACATTGTGGGGATCAAATACATTTTCAAGAACTACCGTCAGGTTATTTTGCCTGAGGTTGGCAACTCTTAAAAGCATATCCCTTCTTTCTGGCGTCATTTGTTAACATTAATACCCAAAGGTGAGAGGTTGTTTGAATGCAGCCTGAAAAATATGGATGTTTAATTCCATCCGCATAAATAATTATATTTATTGTTTACAAAATTTTAAACTCTAAACAAATTCACCATGAAATATCCGGCTATCCAAAACTTTATAAATGGGCAATTTGCGGCGCCGGAATCAAATCGCACTTTAAAGGTTATTTCTCCAATTGATGGCACCTTGTTAAGCACCGTTCCAATGTCGTCAAACAAAGATTTGAGTAATGCTGTAGAGGCAGCCCGGGCAGCATTTCCTAAATGGAGCAAAACGCCTATTAAAGAAAGGGTGCAGGTTTTCTTTCGTTATAAAACTTTACTTGAAAAAAATATTCAGGAGCTTGCTGCACTTTGCAGTGAAGAGAACGGAAAAACCATTAGCGAGTCGATTGCCGAAATTGAAAAATGTATAGAGCTCACAGAGTTTGCTACTTCTTTACCACAATTAATTACGGGTGAATTGTTAGAGGTAAGTCGGGGGGTTGAATGTAGAACAGAACATGTGCCACTTGGTGTAGTGGCGTCCATCGTTCCATTTAATTTTCCGGCAATGGTACCTAACTGGACATTGCCAAATGCCATAGCCCTCGGTAATTGTATGATCATGAAACCTTCGGAGAAAGTTCCGTTGAGTTGTGGACGACTTGCTGAACTACTGAAAGAAGCTGGACTGCCTGATGGTGTATTCAGTATTGTTCATGGAGATGTGGAGATTGTAGAAGCCATCTGCGATCATCCCGGCATTGAAGCGGTTTCATTTGTTGGCTCAACAAAAGTTGCCAGGCTTGTTTACCAGCGGGCAACCAATAATTATAAAAGATGTTTGGCATTAGGTGGCGCAAAAAATCATTTAATGGTAATGCCCGATGCTGTGCCCGGAATGACTGCACAAAACGTTGCAGCCAGCATGAGCGGCTGTGCCGGCCAGCGTTGTATGGCTGCAAGCGCCATGATTGGCGTTGGTAATGTTGATGCTATTATTGATAGAATTTGTGATGAAGCAAGAAAGATTATTCCCGGAGAAAACCTTGGAGCAGTTATCAATAGAGAAAGCAAAGACCGCATTGAAAAATATATAACTGAAGCCGAATCTCAAGGCGCTAAAATATTGGTTGACGGTCGCGGCGCAAAAGTGAATGGCAAAGAAAATGGAACATACGTAGGTCCCACGGTTATTGATTATGTAACCCCCGAAATGTCTGTTGCCACCGAAGAGATTTTTGGTCCGGTAATCAGCATCATGCGTACAAATACAGTTGACGAAGCGTTAGCAATTGAGAACGCAAATCCTTACGGTAATGCGGCTTCGGTGTTTACACAAAATGGTGCAGTTGCCCGTTATATTATCGATCATGCAAGTGCCGGAATGATTGGCGTGAATGTGGGCGTACCCGTACCCCGTGAGCCTTTCAGCTTTGGCGGATGGAATGAAAGCAAGTTTGGCGTGGGCGATATAACGGGTAAAAGCTCTATTGAGTTTTGGACAAAACTGAAAAAGAGCACCATTAAATGGAATGCCGAAGCTGGGGTGAATTGGATGAGTTGATTATGAATTATTAGTGTAGAATTAAGAATTTTTGGTAGTCAGGTTTAATATTTCAATGTGTCATTCTTGCGTCAGTCTATCCCGATAGTGACAGCGTATCGGGACACACTTTTACAATTTATTCTTTGGGCAACACAACAAATCCCACTTGATGTCACAAATTGTGACGTCAACTTGATAATCTTAAGGTCGCAAATTGCGACCTTAAAGTAAGAACAACCATAACCGATTTGGATAAGGTCACAAACTGTGACCTTAGAAATACAAAAAATTGAATAATGGCGACTGCAAAAACCAGTGTTGAACAATTGATACCCGGTGAGTTGGTCATTAATAAGATTTATGTAATCCGCGGTACCAAAGTGATGCTGGATAAGGATTTGGCAGCTTTGTATGAGGTGGAAACCAAAGTGTTTAACCAGAGCGTAAAACGAAATGCTGCCAGGTTTCCGAAAGATTTTATGTTTCAGCTTACTCAAGTCGAGTTTGAAAACTTGAGGTCACAAATTGTGACCTCAAGTTGGGGCGGGCCAAGATATTCTCCCTTTGCCTTTAATGAACAGGGAGTTGCCATGCTGAGTGGCATTATCAATTCGCCCAAAGCCATTGCAATGAACATTGCCATTATGCGGGCTTTTGTACACATACGAAAGGTGTATGTTGAAAATAAAAAGATTGCCGGCCAACTTGAGAAGTTA
>JANPPB010000152.1:0-1631 GCA_031428295.1 Segetibacter sp.
GAGCTACAAGAACTTCTCTGGGTTATTTATCATATACCATAATAATTTTCCTACTTCAGCATTTAGAGATATTAATTCTACATGCTCTGTTGGTGATAGGTAGTTAAATTCTAAAGAAAAATCAAGCCATACTTCAGTTTCTGCATTTTCCGCTATACAATCATTTAATTTAGATATAAAGTAATCCCTGTATCTTCTCCTATTGTCAGCTTCAGCAAGATTAGCACAAACTGATCTTGAAGAACGCCTGATTTGGTCAATTAAGGCTTAATGGACATTAATCAGGCTGAAAACCTCTGAAATGCAGTCTGGTATTAGCTTTGGAGAAATTTAAGGTCATGGCTAAAAAAACTGCTTTTACTGTAACTGCAAAATAACTAAGAAAAACGGCTTTTTCAGGGGAGTTCAACAGTATAAATGTTATGGTTGTGGCAAACAATTTATTGGTAGCGAACGACTAAACAATCAAGTTCTTTGGAAGGAATATGTTGAAGGCAAACAAACCTATAAGCAATTAGCAAGTAAGTACAATTGTTCATTAAAAACAATTCAAAGGCGATTAGATAAAACAATATTTATCGCTCCTGAAGGTGAAGCAAATGAAGTAGCGGTTTTAATGGATACTACTTACTTTGGAAGAAGCTTTGGAGTAATGCTTTTTAAAGATGCTTACAGTGGCAAAAACCTTCATAAAGTGTATGTCAAAACTGAAACTAATCAGCATTATGCCGATGGGATTAATTACTTGATTAATCAAGGCTTTACCGTCAAAGCAATTGTTTGTGATGGCAGGCGGGGATTACTCCATCTATTCCCTGCTATACCTATTCAAATGTGCCAGTTCCATCAGGTAGCTATCATTAGAAGATATTTGACTAAGAAGCCTAAAATGCAAGCCAGTAAAGAGTTGTGGGAGCACGTTTTGTTTTTATCAAAAACAGATAAAGAAAGTTTTGAGGGTGGATTAAATGCCTGGAACAATAAGTGGAACGGCTTTTTGAATGAACGAAAGCTTGATCCCCAAGGCAAAAACAGATACGTTCATAAACGACTTAGAAGTGCTTATAGAAGTCTTAAAACCAACCTGCCGTGGCTGTTTACCTGGTATGACAATATGGACTTAAGAATACCAAACACGACCAACGCCATTGATGGTCATTTTGCTGATCTAAAGAACAAATTGAGAAACCATAACGGACTGTCATTAGCAAGAAAAAAGAAGTTTATAAATGAGTTTTTGAAGGCATAAGGAACTCTGAAAAAATTTAAAAGAGCCTTCAGTAGAAAGCTCTTTTAATTGACTTTTTCGTCGTTCACAAGTCATCCCTGGTAGGTTGCTCTCCAGCAGAGCCTACTTCCGTTTTAACTTGATAAGGGCAAAGGTATTTAAGAGGAAAACTGGATTATCAAATGCTTTATAAAAAACAGCCTGATTAATGTCCATTAGCTACAATCGTCCAGAAAACAGCCTGATTAATGTCCATTACACCATTTTTGGTGGTAAGATGGTAGGCTTCTTTTTCTATATTTGCAGCCCTTGGTCGGGAGTTAGAATTGTTTACTGATTTTTACTTTTGAATTTTGACTTTTGACTTAGAAATGCCCAAGTGGCGAAATTGGTAGACGCACTA
>JANPPB010000153.1:0-10703 GCA_031428295.1 Segetibacter sp.
ATGGCAACAGGTTACCCACCAATGCAGCCACCGGTGTTTGGGTTGGCGATGTTAAGTACAAAGACATTAGCGGCCCCAATGGTGTACCCGATGGAAAAATTGACTTTAGAGATGAAACAAATATTGGTAATCCATGGCCTAAATTGTTTGGCGGCTTTACCAACTCAATCGCGTATAAAGGATTTGACTTAA
Source organism: Segetibacter sp. (assembly GCA_031428295.1). Taxonomy (GTDB): domain Bacteria; phylum Bacteroidota; class Bacteroidia; order Chitinophagales; family Chitinophagaceae; genus Segetibacter. Next base: position 193 of record JANPPB010000153.1, read on the forward strand.
GTGTGTTGATCACCGGAACTTTTGGTAATGATGTATATAATCATCTTGCTAAAGTAAATTCAAGAGCATCTTCTATTTACACCAGCCGCAACCTAATGATAGATGCAATGAACTACGCAGTAATTGTTGCTGATAAAGATGGCAAACCTGTAATTAAAAACTCTGGTACTGATGTGCCACGCTTTACTAATTCGCAAATTGCCAACGATAATAATTACGGTACTACCAGCAGCAAATGGGTAGAGGATGGATCATTCGTACGTATCAAAAACGTTTCATTGTCGTACAACCTGCCCACTTCACTCATATCAAGGCAAAAAATAGTTAGAGGCATTAAAGCAACGGTAGGTGTTCAAAACATTGCAACCTTCACCAAATACTCAGGTTTTGATCCCGAAATTGGTTCTTATGTAGGCGCCAACACCTACGCCGGCAACCAGGCTATTGGATTGGATTTTGGCCGTTATCCTTTAACCCCCATCTATACATTCATGGTGAATGTTAATTTCTAAAAATGTCAGCAATGAAGCATAAACATATAAATAGACTAAAATACCTGGTTGGCTTATTGTTGCCAATCATCTTCTTCTCAAGTTGTAAAAAGAACTTTTTAGAGAAGCCACCAACTGATGCTATAGTTGATGGAAGCTTTTACAAGACCGATGAGCAGGTAATGGCAGCCACATCACTTTTGTATAGTAAGGTGTGGTTCGATTACAACGACAAGGCATCGTATAACATTGGCGATTTTCGTTCGGGCACGGCTTTCTCAGCTTACAACGACCGTGGTAATGTGTTGTTCAATACTACCGATATTACACCTGAAAATGGTGCTGCATGGCGCTCCTTCTTCAACGTAGTGGGTCAGTCAAATCTGGCTATTGCCAACATTAATAAGTATGGCAGTAGTGCAGTATCGCCACAGGTTAAAAAAGTAGCCATTGCAGAAGCACGTTTTATGAGGGCTGTGGCTTACCGGTATTTAACTATGAACTGGGGCGATGTTCCGGTTATTGAGAACAACCTTGCCTTACTGAATGATACTTCAATTAATAAGAATACCACTAAAAGCATCTGGCGTTTTATTACCCGTGAAATGCGTGCTGTAGCAAACGATCTGCCCGAGACTGCACAAGTAGGCAGGGTAACCAAATGGTCGGCTGAAGCAATGCTTGCCCGCTTTTATTTAACAAGAGCAGGTGTTGAAGCAAGTGGTATTGCAAGAAACCAATCGTTTTTAGATAGTGCCAAATATTTTGCACAAAGAGTTATCCAGGGCAGTGGCAAAACATTGCAGAAAAATTATGCTGACTTGTTTAAATATCCCTACGATAACAACTCGGAATCTTTGTTTGAATTGCAGTGGGTATTCTTACCCGGCGATGCTGGGTATGGTGTTGGTAACAGTGTACCTTCTTACTTCAACTTTGGAAACGATATTGCCAATGGCGATGGTTGGGGTGGTGATAAAGGTGCTACCTGGTGGATGCTAAGCCAGTACGAAGGTTTTGAACCAACAGGCGATACACTTCTGAAGGGCCGTACACTCGATCAAAGATTGCACGCCACTTTTATGATGCCCGGTGCCTCTTATCCTGAAATTACACAAACCATGACGGGTGGGGTAAAACAAAAGCTGGTATTTCCTTATGTAAATGGCGATGTAAATTTTGCCAGTATGAAGAAGTACATTATTGGTACACCTGCTGATGTGGGTGGACTGGCATTATCTCCACAGCGTTATCCTAACAATACTTACATGATGCGTTTGGCTGAAATGTATTTGATTTATGCCGAGGCTACATTAGGCAATGCAGCAACAACAAATGATGCTACTGCAATTGAATATTTCAATAAGGTACACACAAGGTCAGGTTTATCGGCACGCTCTGCAACCGACCCTGTAACGGGTGCTCCAACGCCACTAACCTTAGACATTATTTTAAAAGAACGCTTTGTAGAGTTTGCTGTAGAAGCAATGGGATGGTACGACCTGGTTGGCCTTCATTATTACAATCCTCAAAAGGCGTATTCTATTTTAAATTCGCAGGACCGTGGCTATTATAAAATAACACCGGATGCCTTTCCCAACCCAACGTCGTGGAGCATAAGGAAAACGCCCTGGGCCAATACAGATCGAAGAATAAATGCGAATTCAGGCAACTTCTATCTGCCAATACCGGCTCAGGAAAAAACGCAGGCACCTAACCTTGCCAAAGCTTCTGTAGACTATCCATAAACAAAAAATATTCTTACAACTTATTTGCAAGTCAAATGAAAACGATACAAAAAACATTACTGATTATTTTAGTTTCGCTGGGCATGCTTACGCTGGTTACGTCGTGTAATAAAAACGATGACCTGCCCAACAATGGGGTACCCGCCATTTCGTATGTGCGTATTACCAATCCTGAATCCTCCGACTCGTTATTGGTGGGAGCACGCCAGGGAAACCTGATTGCTATAGTAGGGCAAAACCTACAGGATACCAGGCAGGTTTGGTTCAACGACCAAAAGGCAAATCTTACTTCTACCTACATTACCAACACCACAATTTTGGTAAATGTGCCAACCCCAATACCCATTAAAATAAATAACAAAATCAAGATTTACTTTGGTAACGGAGATTCTTTATTGTACGATTTTAAAGTACAAATTAGCAAGCCTACTGTAAATAATATGCAGTCTGAGTTTGTAAACGCAGGTGATGTAGCTACCATAAATGGCGACTTCTTTTATAACCCCATCATGGTAACGTTTACTGGTGGTGTTAATGGCGAAATTGTAAACCTGACTGACAAGATTGTACAGGTACGTGTACCTGCAGGTGCCTTGCCGGGACCCATTACAGTTAAGACCAATTTTGGTGAAACAAAGTCAAACTTCTGGTTCAGAGATAACCGTAATGTTTTTATCAGCAGCGACCCTTTTGAAGGCTGGTGGAACTCAGGTTATGTAGTAACCAATCCCGGCCCTAACGATCCCCCTAAAATTAGTGGCAATTACATACGCGTTAAAAAAATGCTGGGAGCATGGAGCTGGAACGAAGTAGCCGGCGGACCTGCAAGCGCAATGCCGGTACAGAGTAAAAATATACCCGATGCTGCTATTTTAAGCCCCATTGATTATAACCTTAAGTTCGAGGTAAATACTTTAAAGCCTTACAACTCAAGCATCATCCGAATAAATGTTGCATTGAGCAGAGAGGACAACGACGCCTATCAATGGAAACCTCCTTACGACACAAAAGGCAAATGGCAAACAGTAATCATACCTTTTGAAGAAGTAGTAGCCAGCTATAAAGTAAAGCCGGTAGTAAACCCCAATGGTTATTGGACAAGGCTTTTGATACAGGGTCCTGGTGATTGGGATGCTGATATCAGCTTCGATAATTTCAGGGTAGTGCCAAAAGTTTCAAAATAATTTTATCTCAAACGCATAGATCTATAAAGAATGAACAAACTATTTAAAATACGATTGCTACCCCTGATGTGTGTTATACTATCAATAGCAATGATAACCGCCTGTAAAAAGGATGCTGATGTAGCTTCAGACAAAATAGTTTTGCTGAGCTTTGGGCCAACCGGTGCCAAACATGGCGATACATTAAAATTTATTGGTAACAATCTTAACCAGGTTACGGAAATTGCATTTACAGGAGCAACTGTAGCAAAGGCAGGCTTTCTTAGCCAAAGCTCCGAACTGGTTTTAGTGGTAGTGCCTAATAAAGCCGAAAAGGGTTTTGTAACACTTAAAACACCACAAGGCGATATTGTTACAAAAACTCGTTTAAACCTTAGTGTAAAAGCAAAGGTTACAACTATGACTGCACAGGCAAGGCCAGGCGAAAACATTACCCTTACCGGCGATTTTATGAACTGGATCAGGTGGGTATCGTTTTCAAAAGATAAAGTGGTTAACACTTTTGTAAGCCAGTCATTAAACCAACTGGTTATAAAAGTGCCGGCCGATGCTCAAACCGGACCCTTGATTATTTATTATGCCGGTACTGATTCCATGGAACTTGAAACAAAGGATACCCTTAAAGTATCGTTACCTGTTGTTACAGGCTTTGCAATTAACCCGGTAAAACATGCCGATAATGTTACCATTACCGGTACCAATTTAGATTTAACCAAACAGGTTTTATTTTCAGGGGTTACTGCACCGGTTACAACGTTTGTAAGCCAGACTGCCACACAACTGGTAGTTCAAGTGCCTGCATCAACTACAAAAGGTAAGGTTACTTTGGTTGCTGCTTCGGGTCAAAAAACTATATCTGCTACCGACCTTGATGTGCAATTACCTGCCTTTACTTCATTTGCTCCAAACCCCATTGATCCGCTTGCAAACCTTACTATTGTTGGAACTGACTTTGACCTGGTATCGTCTGTAACCTTTAGCAATGCACCGGCTGTATCTGCGTTTGTAAGCCAGTCAAACACACAGATCGTAGTTAAAGTACCCAACGGTGTGGCAAGGGGTAAAGTTATTTTAGGGGTAAAGAATTCAACGCTTACGGTTGCGTCAAATGATGTGCTTGAAATAACCGGTGATGTACCTGCTCCCACCATTGCGCTTCCATTTTATAAAGATGCAGTAACTGCCAACTGGAATGGCTGGGTAGGTGGTGGCTGGGGCGGTAATAAAGATTACAACAATTCTACTCCCGTAAGAGAGGGAAATAAGTCAATCAAAATTGATTATGTAGGTGGTTATGGATCTCCCGTTCAATTAGGTGGCGGTAATGTTGGTATTGCATCGTACACTACTTTTAAAATATCAATATTTGGTGCTCCCGGCAGCGCCGGAAAAAGAATCAACATTGGTATCAATGCTTCTGATTCTTATACCATAAACCTGGTAGAAGGCAAATGGACAGATTATTCAATACCCATTTCGTCGTTAACAAGTGCCTCTAAATTTACTGATATCTGGATTAAAGAATACAGTGGCACCGGTGGCTTTACAATCTATGTTGACGCAATGGGATTAAATTAAGACATGTATAGAGTGGACGCTACAATCATTAAACTGATTGCCGCATCAGCTTGTTAAAATCTCATTCAAATTTTCTTATAAACGACCTCCCGGTTTGGCATACATGCAACACAGACGCTGCTGAAGCCGGGAGGCCTTTTTATAAGTAATTTCTAAGCTATGTTCCCTTATAACCTTTTGTTTCTTTTCACCCTGTTGTTATCAGGCAATGCTATGGGGTATAAGGTTGCCTCAACTGATGCACCTATAGACAAGTTGGCTACCAAAGAAACAGTCAATTTATACCGCAACCTAAAGCAACTTGTAAACAAAGGTGTGATGTTTGGCCACCAGGATGCGCTGGCTTATGGCGTAGGCTGGAAGTACGAAGCGGGAAGAAGTGATATAAAAGATGTGACCGGCGATTACCCTGCCGTGTATGGATTTGAACTGGGCAGACTTGAGCTGGATCACCCGGTAAATATTGACAGTGTTCCGTTTGATAAAATGCAGCAATACATTCGGGCTGCTTACGATAGGGGTGGTGTAGTTACCTTAAGCTGGCATCTCAATAACCCGTTAACAGGTAAAACTTCGTGGGACCCTGCAACAGGAACCGTAGCATCTATTTTACCAGGTGCTCCAAAACATGAAGTCTATAAATCGTGGTTAGATAAGGTGGCTGTGTTTGTTAATAGTTTAAAAGGAAAAAATGGAGAGCATATACCCATCATTTTTCGACCGTTTCATGAGTTAAATGGCAACTGGTTTTGGTGGGGTAAAGACCATTGTACACCTGAAGAATACAAGGCGTTATGGCATTTTACCATCTCTTACCTAAAGGATACAAAAAACATTCACCACCTGTTGTATGCTTTTAATACCGACCGCTTTGGTAGCGTAGCAGAGTATATGACTAAGTACCCCGGTAACGATTGGGTAGATGTAATTGGCTTTGATATTTACCAGCGCAACCATGGCGAAAAAGCCAACCAGCAATTTATAAAAGATGCCGGCGATATGATGGGCATGTTGGAAACCATGGCTACTGAAAATAATAAAATACCAGCCCTTACTGAGTTTGGTTATGGGCAGGTACCTGACAGTAGTTGGTGGACCAATGCATTATTACCGGCCATAGGCAATCACAAAATTTCGTTTGCACTTGGCTGGCGTAATGCAGGTGAAAAACGCTCTGGCGAAAAGGAGTTTTATGTTCCTTATAAAGGGCATGCCTCTGCAAAAGACTTTGTTGAATTTTATAACAACAAGCGAACCCTATTTCAAAAAGATATAACGCCACTACAACTGTATAAGAAGTAAGAAGTGAGTAGCAAGAAGATAGAAGCAAGTAGCAAGAAGATAGAAGAAAGTAGCAAGAAGATAGAAGAAAGAAGTGAGTAGCAAGAGGTAAGAAGATAGAAGTAAGTTTTATCTAAAGTCAGTCTTCACTGATATGTTGTAAGAGAGCCGTCATGCTGAATTTATTTCAGCATCTCCTGGAGAAGTAAAAAGTAAAAATGCGGAAAGCTTAATGCATAACGCTAAAAGCATCAAAAAAATATTAATAGATAATCGCCTAAGCGTTCAGCTTTTAGCCTTCAGCGTTAGGCGTAAAATTTATAGCCCTGTCATGCTGAATTTATTTCAGCATCTCCTGGAGAAAAAAGGAAAAAGGAATTAGCGGAAAGCTTAATGCATAACGCTAAAAGCATCAAAAAAAATATTCTAAATCATGGCCTAAGCGTTCAGCCTTAAGCGTTCAGCGTAAAATAGCTTTTAATGAAATTACAATTACCCGATATTTTAATAGTGATCGCCTACCTGGTGTCAATGCTGATGATTGGGTGGTTCATGCGCAAGAAGGCACGGCAGAATAAAGAGAGCTATTTGTTGGGTGGAAAAAAACTGCCCTGGTACCTGCTGGGTATGAGCGATGCCAGCGATATGTTCGACATAAGTGGAACCATGTGGATGGTGGCGCTTTGATTTGTGTATGGATTTAAAAGCATCTGGATACCCTGGCTATGGCCGGTGTTTAACCAGGTATTTAACATGATGTTTTTAGCTAAATGGCTGCGCCGCTCCAATGCTGATACCGGTGCTGAATGGCTTGCCTCCCGGTTTGGTTTAAAAGGTCCCGGCGTTACAGCTTCGCATAACATCGTAGTCATCTTTGCCATCATCGGTTGCCTTGGGTTCTTAGCTTATGGCTTTGTTGGCCTCGGTAAATTCATCGAAATTTTTGTACCATGGAGCTTGGTGCAACCCTACATACCCTTCAACATTGGCCCTGAATATGTAGCCCATTTTTATGGTATCATCTTCACCCTTTTTGCTATGTTCTATTCCATTTTGGGGGGTATGCACAGCATAGTAATTGGCGACTTTATCAAGTACATCATCATGACCGTAGGGTGCCTGGCAATCGGCTACCTGGCAATGAAAAATTTAAATGGGCAAACGTTGCGGGTACCCAATGGGTGGGACCATCCATTCTTTGGCATGGACCTTAATCTGGACTGGAAGAACATGCTACCGGCAGCAGCCAAAAAAATTGAAGATGACCAGTTTGGCCTTTTTGGGATATTCTTTATGATGATGCTTTTTAAAGGAGTGTTTGCAAGTCTGGCAGGCCCTGCACCTAATTACGATATGCAAAAAGTGTTGTCTACACGGTCGCCAAAAGAGGCTTCAAAAATGACGGGTTTTGTTTCTATTATTTTGTTACCCATCCGGTATTCTATGGTAATTGGTCTTACCGTACTTGCATTGCTCTATTACAATCAACTTGATTTGTCCACTCCATCCGGTGGTACTGATTTTGAAAAAATATTACCTGGTGCCATTAATGCTTTTCTTCCAACTCCTATACTCGGCATTGTATTAACCGGCTTATTGGGTGCTTTTATGGGTACGTTTTCGGGTACGCTAAATGCTGCACAGGCATACATCGTAAACGACATCTACCTTAAGTATGTAAACCCAAATGCGCCTACAAAAAAGATTATGACCATGAACTACCTGGTAGGTATTGTGGTAGTTGCAGTCGGCATAACGTTAGGGTTTTTTGCAAAAGATGTTAACAGCATTCTACAATGGATCGTAGGCGCTTTATATGGCGGTTACATTGCTGCCAATATGCTCAAGTGGTATTGGTGGCGCTTTAATGCATCAGGGTTTTTTTGGGGTATGATGGCAGGTATTGCGGCGGCATTGGTTTTCCCGTTCATATTTACAGGGCTGCCTTTATACAACTGGCCTTTATTGTTTCTCATATCCATTATAGGCTGTATTGTGGGCACCTATTCAGCGCCACCAACGGATGAGGAAATCCTTAAGAAATTTTATAAACAGGTAAGACCATGGGGCTTTTGGAAACCGGTACATGACCAGGTAATGGTGGAAGATTCTGCTTTTGTACCCAACAAAAGGTTCAAGCTCGATATGTTTAACGTAGTACTTGGTATTATAGGGCAAACCTGTTTAACCATTCTGCCGATGTATTTTATTTTATGGATGAAGTTACCACTGCTGGTAACCATACTCTTATTGGCTGTTATCATATTCATACTCAAAAAAACCTGGTGGAATAAATTAGAAGATTAACACGATCAAAGCAACCGGAACCAGCTAAAAGGTATGTTGCTCTAAAAAGCGGCAAACATTATTCACCCAACAAAACAAAACAATATGACTAAGTATTTTGAAAAAAGACTAAAGACTCTTCAAAATATGCATAGGCAAATTACCGCTCGTACTAACAGGCAACTGGAGTGTGGCAATGGCGTGTACGACCGGTATGAATTGCCTGTTTTAACGGCTGCCCATACACCTCAAAACTGGCGATACGATCTTAACCACGAAAGCAATCCTTACCTGATGGAACGCTTTGGTATCAATGCGGTTCTAAATGCCGGCGCAATAAAATTTAATGGTAAATACATAGTCATACCCAGGGTGGAGGCTATTGATAGAAAATCTTTTTTTGCTGTTGCTGAAAGTGAGAATGGCATTGACAATTTTACTTTCTGGCCAAGGCCCATCACCATGCCCGAAGGGCCAAATCCTTCCACCAACAACTACGACATGCGGGTGGTTCAACACGAAGATGGCTGGATATATGGCCTGTTTTGTGCCGAACGCCGTGACCCCTCTGTACCCGAAAGCGACCAATCGTCGGCAGATGCCCAGTGTGGTATTGCACGAACCAAAGACCTTATAAACTGGGAACGACTGCCTGATCTTGTAACACCTTCTGCCCAGCAGAGAAACGTAGTGTTGCACCCCGAATTTGTGGATGGTAAGTATGCATTATATACCCGGCCGCAGGATGGATTTATTAATGCAGGCAAAGGTGGCGGAATAGGATTTGGCCTTTGCGATAGCATGGAACATGCAATAATTGAAGAAGAAACGGTGATAGATAAAAGGGTGTATCATACCGTATACGAAGCCAAAAACGGATTGGGACCGGCACCTATAAAAACCCACAAAGGATGGCTGCATTTGGCGCATGGTGTACGCAATACGGCAGCGGGTTTGCGCTATGTATTGTACCTGTTTATGACCAGCCTGCACGATGTAACAAAGGTGATACATAAGCCAGCCGGTTACTTTATGGCGCCTGAGGGCGAAGAGCGTGTAGGCGATGTATCGAATGTGTTGTTTAGCAATGGATGGATTGCTGATGATGATGGAAAGGTGTTTATTTATTATGCCTCTTCCGATACACGTTTGCACGTGGCTACCTCAACCATTGAAAGGCTGCTAGATTATGTCATCAACACCCCCGAAGATGGCTTTCGATCCGAAAAAACAGTGGACACCATTAACAATATTATAGATCATAATAAGGCAGTAAATTTTAGTAGCCGGTACCAGGTTAAGCTAACCCAAACCATTTAAGGCCACGTGGTCGGTCATGAAAAATTTGCAGCAATATTATAAGGAGCTTGACCAGGAATGCCTGTCTATATTAGATTGGTGGATGCTACATTCCATTGATTATGACAACGGCGGCTTCTTTGGTAAAATTGATAACGATAATGTTGTGATGGCGGGTGCTCCAAAAGGTTCGGTGCTAAACAGCCGGATACTATGGACATTTTCTGCAGCATACAATCATTACAAAACCCCTGGCTACTTACAAACCGCAACCCGTGCTTATAACTACATCGCTACCCATTTTGTAGACACTAAATATGGCGGTGTGTATTGGAGTGTAGATGATTCCGGGAAACCACTCGATGACAAAAAGCAGGTGTATGCCATTGCTTTCGCAGTTTATGGTTTGTCGGAGTATGTATTGGCATGTGGAGATGTACAGGCAAAAGAGCTTGCACTCGATCTGTATCAGGCTGTGGAAAAACACAGCCATGATAGTGCCTATGGTGGTTACTTTGAAGCGTTTACCAGAGAGTGGAACGAACTTGAAGACTTGCGGTTAAGCAATAAAGACTTTAACGAAAAGAAGTCGATGAATACAAACCTGCATGTGCTGGAAGCCTATACAAACCTCTACCGCATTC
>JANPPB010000154.1:0-3775 GCA_031428295.1 Segetibacter sp.
ACTTTACTTATAAAGGTGCTATTCTGTGCAACATGGCAGCTTTTAAACAACACTGCTCGTTTGGTTTTTGGTTAGGGTCAGTTATGAATGATACAAATAAAGTGTTACAAGGTGAGGAGAAAAACGCCATGGGGGATTTTGGTCAAATCAAATCGATCAATGATTTGCCGGCTGAAAAGAACATATTAGATTATATCAGGCAAGCCATGAAGCTAACAGACGAAGGGGTAAAGCTGCCCGGGAAGGAAAAAGTAAAAGATGTACCTGACCTTCACCCGGAATTTATCAATGCCCTTGCCGGGCACAAATCTGCTGAAGCACACTTTAATAAATTTAGTTTCTCACAAAAAAGAGAATACATTGAATGGATCAATGATGCTAAAACAGAAGCTACACGACACAAGCGTATTGCTGATACGGTACTTTGGTTACAGGAAGGAAAATTACGCAACTGGAAATACGAAAAATGTTAGAAAGGCATATTACTTCACCTTTGCTTTGCTCACCCTCAAAATATTCTTCAACAGCTACATGGATACATCATTAATAAATAAGGTTATTGGCGATACAGATATTTATTTGATCGACCAGATATTGAAGGGCAGGTACAAAGAGCATGAAACCATACTGGATGCTGGTTGTGGCACCGGCAGAAACATGCATTGGTTTTTGCAAAATAACCTGTGCATTTATGGTATTGACAGCAACGTAACGTACATCAACGAATTGAAAATGGATTTTCCTGATCTGCCACCGATCAGGTTGCAGGTTGCCGATATTGAGCAAATGCCTTTTGGTGATAATTTTTTCAACCACATCATCTCAAGTGCTGTGTTACATTTTGCCGAATCTACCCAGCATTTTTTTAATATCATGCATGAGATGTTTCGGGTATTAAAACCTAACGGCACTTTATTTATAAGAATGACCTCTGATATTGGTATTGAACACCTGGTTAAAAAAATTAAAAATGGTATATACTCCTTACCAGATGGCACTACCCGCTTTTTATTAACCCGTGATATTTTAAAGCAAGTGCTACACCAATATCCCTTCACTTTTATTGAGCCCCTTAAATCGGTTAATGTGGATGATATGCGTTGCATGAGTACCCTGATGCTTCATAAGACAATCATCAAAAGATAATTTTTTCCATAAAATTTTACAAGCCCAGGCAATATGAATTTATTATTGAACAGACAAACCTTTGGTAACCCTGCTGATAAAGGAAATGTGATCAGTAAAGAAGCAGCGATGGAAATTTTACAAACATGGGTTTTGAACGAAAGGCTCCGGCTGCACATGAAACAAGTTGGGCACTTAATGGCAAGTTGGGCAAAAGAGATAGAACTATTTGATGAAGAAGATCAATGGCGGTGGCAATTGGCCGGATTGTTACACGATGCTGACTGGGACCACTGGCCCGATCAACATTGCAAAAAGATAATTGAAGAGTTGGAGCATCGACATGTTGATCCTGAAATTTTACATGCTATTGCTTCGCATGGACCAGCACATTTTGGAGTAGAACCTGAAACCAAAATGGATAAAATGTTATTTGCCTTTGATGAATTGAGTGGCCTTATACATGCATACTCACTTATGCGACCCACAGGGTATGATGCCATGGATGTGAAAGGTGTTAAAAAGCGTTTAAAGGAAAAGAGTTTTGCAGCAAACGTTAGCCGCGACGAGATAAATGATGCCATTAACCGGGCTGGTTTACAACAAGATGAATTAATAGCATTTATCATCAAACACCAAAGTGCCATCAGCTAACACTTACTTATGCTGGTAAAGCTGCCCTGTTGTAATCTATTTCTTCTCAAAAACCAGTATCACCTTGCCTCCTTTTAAAAATTGCAACTGGTTGTTCTCAATGTTAAATCCATTGACTTCGTGTAAAGAGTTGATGAATAAATTTTCATCATAATCACCAATACAGGCCATGCGGGTTGATAGTGCCGCCTTTTCAAAATTGATGTTTTTCTGCCCAACAATTTTATAACGACCTGATAGTTTATTGCAACCTGAAAAACCAGTGAAAGTTTCGTTAGATCCATAAAAGCTTAGGTACGGCTTCTGAGGAATATGGTAGTTGCCACTTTGAGCGGGGGTTATTTTTTTACCCTGGTCGGCAGGTCGTTCTATGATGGTTTCAGTTGTAGTAACACCATTGATTACTTTGGTGCGAATCATGGTATCACTTTTACCGGCTGCTGTGTTTTTCTTTAATAACGCTGAGTCGAAGCCACCAAATTCTGCAACACTATTTCCATTGATAGATACTAATTGCCAGGAGCCTTCTATATCATGGTGCACACCGTTTTCACTTCTTCCTAAAATAGGCAACTTTTGTACGCCTGTTACAATAATGGTATCATCGGCCCTGGCCGAAGCCTTTTTAGGAGAGCGGTATCGGGTTGTAGGTTGATTTGAATTATCTATATTTTTTGGCGTACCACAACTTATTAAAACAACAAGGAAAAAATATTCCAGCTTTCTCATATTGCTTGTTTTATATATTTTACATTATTATCATGCCAACGCATTGAAAGCAAACATACTACTCTGCCTGTGCCAGGCTTTCCATTTATTTTTTTTAAATATCAAAATAATTACCTGCTATGTAACCTGGCACTCATAATAAAATTTTCCTCTAATATTATGTGGCTATTGCAGGTATTATAAATATTGTTATTCTTTGTGTATCATACAACCAAGTGGTTCGTACTGCATCCTCCATTCATCTAACTGTTTAATTTTTACAACATGAGTAGCTTTCCTATTCTCGACCTGGTAGCAGGTATCCTGTTCATTTATTTTGTTTTAAGCATCATCAGCAGCTCGGCTGTTGAAATGATTATGTCAGCTTTAAAAGTAAGATCTGAAGTACTTACCAAATGGCTGATGACTATTTTTGACAAGCCCATAAAAACTACCGGAGGTGTAGTACCACTTGGCCAGGCTATTATGGATCATTGTTCGGTTACTGCATTATCGAAAAAAGGAAAATCACCCGCATATATTGATGCTAAAAACTTCGTATCTGCGCTCCTGGAAAAAATCACGTACGATCCTGAAAATCCCGATAGCATTGCAACGTCGCTTAACGCTATCATCGATAAAATTGAAAAAAGCAACGGATTATCTCACGAATTGAAAAGGGTAATATTAACGTATGCAAATGAGGCGAAGAATACCTACGAATCTCTAAGTGTAAAAACGGTTGGCGAAATTGATCTCTTCAGAGATAAATTGGAGAAATGGTTCGACTCCAGTATGGATAGAATAACAGGAACTTTAAAAGTTAAGTACATACGGCCCTTCACTTTAATCGTTGCAATCATTACTACTTTGGCTATGAATGCAGACAGTATAGCTATATCAAAATATTTGTACAACAACCCGGAGGCCCGCTCAAAGGTTGCTGATATGGCTTATTCAAAAGAAATAGCAGAAAATTTAAATACTCAAATGGCCGATTTAGCTAACTCAATGCCTGATAGTGCCCGGCTAACCGAAGAACAATTTAAGGAGGCTATACAGGCAAGAATGGATGTTATAAAGAATGCCAATGCAACAATAGAAGGAACGATTCCACTGGGTTGGAGCAAGGCTGAATTTATACCAAAACCCGGAAGTAATATTTTCTTTGTACTGATTGCGAAAATTATTGGCCTCGCTGCCACTGTGCTTGCTATAATGATGGGTGCTCCGTTTTGGTTTGATGTTTTAAATAAAGTTTCCAACCTAAGGAGTACGGGGGCTAAAC
>JANPPB010000155.1:0-2245 GCA_031428295.1 Segetibacter sp.
TTCGTCCTGCTGGGGTCTCCTTGCACAGCCTTGTGTGTTGGGCAAGGGACCCCGGCATTCTTTTCGGTGGTTTGGTTCGAGTACCCGTTAGCCCACCATTTTACGAAGCTGAATCCAATGCAAAGGATGTGTAAATTGTGGGATGTCAACCCGAACAATTCATAGTAATCAACCTGCTCTATATTACATCACCTTTACCTGTTACCAATGGCTTCCCTTAATCGAATTGTGCAATGCCTACGACCTGGTGTATAAATGGTTTGTTTTTTTAAAAGAGAAATTTGGTATCAAAACTACTGCTTATACAATAATGCCTAACCATGTTCATTGCATATTGTTTTTTCCGGATGAAGATTATGATTTAAATAAGATAGTGGGGAATGGCAAAAGATTTATGGCTTATGATATAATAAAACGTTTAGAGGAAAAAGGGCACAGTAAAATACTTTTGCAACTAAAAGATGGATTGACCGAGAGAGATGTTGACAAAGGACAAAAACATAAAGTGTTTGAAGATAGCTTTGATGCCAAGCCAATATACCATCGTAAATTTTTGCTGCAGAAGATAAATTACATCCACTTAAATTGTGTTCGCGGAAAATGGAAGTTGGTGGAACATTGGGAGGATTATGAGCATAGTAGTGCACGGTTTTATGTAAAGAATAAACTAAATGGATTTATACCGCTACATTATGAAGAACTAAGCTAAGTGAGTCATGATCAAGTGCAAAAATGCCCCGGTACCTTAGTCATAGGGGCTATGCAAGGAGACCCCAGCAGGACGGAGAATGCCGGGGTCCCTTAGCTAAGCACAAAGGCTACGCAAGGAGACCCCAGCAGGACGGAACGTTTCTGAAGGAATGAAAGGCGTTTTTTGGGGTGCAGCAATTGGATTTTCAGCTCCTTATATAATGGAAGCTTCTTTCAATATAAATATCAAAAACAAAGGATTGTGGGGCTTAGGAGGTGCCCTTTTAGGGGCAGGAATAGGTTACGGAATTGGAGAATCTTTATATCCTGGAAGTGATATTGGTGACCTTTACCTAAGTAATAGTTCAAAAAACTTTTTTGCTAATTTCAAAGCCTTTTATACAGGTTTGGTAGGTCAACCTGGAACTCTTGTTGGTCCACCTGATAAATTCGGTCATTATGCCTTTGCTCCTAATGTTGTAGGTAAATTAGATTTTTCAAAAATCAGTTTGAAATGGACTAAAATATTACCTAAATGGAATATAGAACCACGAAGACCGGATGGACCTACAAGTGTAGGATTTATTTGGCGCACAATGCTTATATTCAATCCCCCAGTTATCCCAGCATATTTTTTATTACGTGAAATACTACAACTACCGCTACCTTATTTTAGGCGATAATTCAAGATTTTTAAATGAAAGCAAAGCTATTTATAATTATTTTTTTTAGCGGATGTACTTCTTTTGATAAGATTAGTAGAGAAGTAAGACATGAAACAAAAAAATATAATCGAACTCCTATACTTGAAGCATTAAAAAAGGATAGCATTCAAAGATTACTTGTTTTAAATATGAATGAACGATTTTATTACATTGAAGGTCCTTCAAATCCGAAAAGTAGTAAACAAAGTTTTTATGCTGGTACATATATAGAAAATAATGATACTCTATATTTAGATTTCTATAAAAACCATGAGCCTACTCAAATGTCAACTTATCTATTGAAAGACACATCAGACGAATATTTGATTTATCCATATAAGTTTGATAAAAAAAGTGTATTTCTAAAAATTCGACGTAAGTAAGCGACAGTTATTGTTTGCAAAAGTTACCTGCCCGTTCTCCCTAATTGTTCAGAAAAAGCGGATAGGTTGTTCAAGGTCTTAGCGCAGCGAGACCTTGAGCGCGGATAAAAAGAGGTCTCCGACCTTAGGCCTTTGCAAAAGGCAGCGTAGCTTTTTTGAACGCGGCACCAACCACTCACAGTTCAATACAATTTAGCTTTTTTTGGCTTTTTCAAAGCCAGTTGTTCTAAGAACAACATTTATCCCTAAGTTCGATTCCGCACGTGCTGGACCGCGAAACACCTCGAACAACCGGATATTAAAAAGATATTGAAGTGATTGAATAGCAAGCTTAATCCTATAAATGTTACTCGTAGCCGTCTCCCCGCAGGAGGCTGTTTTTTATATAGCCAAACTTGTATCTTGCACCGGCCAAAATTTTTACATGAAATACTTAATGCTCAACCCTTCAATCTTTACTCAAAACAG
>JANPPB010000156.1:0-3821 GCA_031428295.1 Segetibacter sp.
TATAAAAGTTATGAACCTTACTTCTGAACAATTGGCGATTATTGGGTCAACAGGAGATATTAAGATAAACGCAGTTGCCGGTTCAGGCAAAACAACAACCATTATTGAGTATGCCCGGGCTCAGCCTAAAACTGCCCGAATATTGTACCTGGCTTTTAACCGTTCGGTAAAAATGGAGGCTGAAAAAAGGTTTTTAGACAAGGGACTTTTAAATGTAAAAGTTGAAACAGCCCACTCGCTGGCGTTCAAAAATGTAGTTTACCGCAACAATTATAAAGTAAGACCCCAGGGCTACAAAACTCACGAAATTGCTGAGTTGCTCGGTTTAAAGGGCAGTGGCGAAAAACATGCTGAATACATAGTAGCCAACCACATAAATAAATTTCTTACTTATTTCTGTAACAGCGATAAGTTGAGGGTGCATGATTTAAATTATCTGGATGTAATGCATGATGAGAAGGCCAGGAGTTTTGTTGCGAATTTTTATGACTACATACAAAGCCAAACAAGGTTGTTGCTAAGTAAAATGGATAAAGGTGAGATAGAGGTCATTCATGATTTTTATTTAAAAAAATTTCAGCTATCTCAGCCTTTGCTGCCTTACGACTATATTTTATTTGATGAAGGGCAGGATGCATCGGCAGCAATGCTCGACATATTTTTAAAACAACCTGCAGTAAAAGTTATTGTAGGTGATACGCACCAACAAATTTATGCGTGGCGTTATGCAGTTAACTCGCTGGATAAGGCAAGCTTTACCCAATACCAGTTAAGCACAAGTTTTAGGTTCGGGCAGGACGTAGCAGATCTTGGTGTAGAGACACTCAACCTCAAAAATTTGATAATAGATCATAAGCCCGCCATTATAACCGGTGCAGGCAACACCAGTGGGGTAGCTACCAAAGCAGTATTGGCCCGTACCAATCTTGGCCTGTTGCTTAAAGCAATTGAATATGTACAGGAAAAAGCAGACCTCAGGAATATATATTTCGAAGGAAACATCAACTCATACACTTATGCTGATGAAGGCGCCTCGTTGTACGATGTATTACACCTACACAATGGCAAAGGCCAACAGATTAGAGATAACCTGATAAAGGCAATGAAGGATATGGAAGAGTTGGAAGACTACATAGAAAAGACCGAGGATGTACAGTTAGGTATGATGGTTGAAATAGTAAAGGAGTACGGAAACCGGATACCTGGCATTATTAAAAGCATAAAAGACCGTCATGTTCCTGATAACGAAAAAGACAAGGCTTCCATTATATTTTCTACAGTCCATCGCAGTAAAGGAATGGAATATGACGCAGTGCAATTGGTAAACGATTTCATAACGGAAGAAAGGATAACAAAAGTAAAGGCCGATACAAATACTCCTGTTAATGTGGCAAAATTAATTGAGGAGATCAACCTGCTGTATGTTGCCATTACCCGAACAAAAAATATACTGCATATACCCGAACAACTGTTGCCAAAAGACTTTAAACATTCGCCCAACATAAAAGTTATAAAAGAAGCAGTAAAAAATAATAAGTATGAGGGCAGCCTATCGGACCCTTACGATTATGGCAAATACCGGGGCAAAAAAAGCGGTAAACAAAATGATGCAAAACAAAAGTCGTACGAGGAGAACATGGTAACTAAGAAACCCTCGCAGGCTTACAAACCGTGGGATGATCAGGAGGATGCAGCTTTGACGGAGATGTATTGTGAAAGAAAGACGATCAAAGAAATAGTAGCCCGTTTTAACAGGACTGTCGGCGCCATCAAATCAAGAATTAAGAAACTGGAATTGCACGAGTTATATGATTAAATTGGTTATGAGCTAAAAAAACAGGGCAGGTTTTTTTCTTTCGAAATTCAATTGTGGTAATAAATTGGTGGAACGTACATGGCTTACTTATCGGTAGTAATATCTTTTTGAAATATCCCTTAACTTTAAATCAAAACACAAACATGCGGACGGTAAGAAATATTTTGGAAACAAAAGACGAACAGTCAAATATTATTGATCCTTCCACTATGGTAATCGATGCCTTAAAAAAATTGATATCGGTAAACCTAAGCTACCTGGTGGTATACCAGAACGGTGAATACAGTGGGATTTTTAGTGAGCGGGATTATACAAGAAAGCTGGTTTTAGAAGGCCGAAGCAGCCGCGAAACCATGGTTAAAGATGTGTTGGCTACCGACTTGCCCGAAGTATCGCTTGACGATACAGTTGAAGACTGTATGTATAAAATGAATACCCGTGGCACCCGCTATGTGGCAGCATACGATGATAACAAGTTTGTGGGCATAGTAACCCTGCACGATGTGTTGCGGGAGGTGCTTGCCAGTAAAGAAAATGTATTCGATAATTCGCTTACAAATTCGCTTATCAACAATGCTGAGAGCGGAAGGATTTTTTAATTACTGCTGCATTTTATTGACCTGATTTATTTAAATTATAAAGTCCCTGCAAAATCATTTTTTGCAGGGACTTTTTTTTTCCGGAGTTACACATTAAAGCCTCCTCTTCTTTCCGGCCGATTTAAAAGCTTCAGCCCTTGTCGTTTCAGTCGCTGGCCCTATAACTAATTCCGCTCGAATTTCAAATTTGTAAATCCTGCGGGATAAAATTTAATTGGTAATACTAATTAATTTAGCAAAAATATACTAACTTTATTATCATAAAAATTATAAAAATGCAGACAAACCTTTCCAATAAAACAAAACAGCTACCAGTTATAAACCAGGGGTTTTTTGAGTACCGGTTGGTTGTACAGCCTAACAAGGATGTTTACAATAAAGTACTGCACGAAAAACAAGTTTTTAATGATGCGTTCGGTGAAAAATTGGTGGATCGTTCATTACCAGCAATAACGCTTGCCTCCTTCCAGGCAAAGGAAGAGATGGAAGAAACTATTATACGCTACCTGAACCGGATTTGCAGTAAGCAAACCGGTTTTATGGTTGAGTTGAATAACTACAGTGGATGTCCGCCACACTCAATTTACCTGAGGGTGCAAAACCCGCAACCTTTTAATCAACTGGCTAAAGAGCTGGAAGTGATCAATAATTACATAGGTTCCTGCGCTTGTCCGCCCGTGCAAGTAACGGCCAACCCACACATTGGTATAGCCAGCAGCCTTAACGAAACCATTTACCGGCAAGCGCTTATGAATTATGGCCAGAAAACTTTTCATGAAATATTTATGGTGAGTGAACTATTGCTCGTGAGAAAAAATCATGAATATGATTTGGAAAAGTCCATCAATATTTTTCGGTTCAAGCCTGCAGATAAAACTTTGTACAATTAAATGAGCCTTATGAAAAGCGACATTTTATCCCTGCCCGGTTATCGCATTTGCGAGTATAAGTTAGTGCTGCAACCTCATGAGGAATTGTGGAATAAAATTGTACATGTAAAAAAGGATTTTGCACAAAAGTTTGATGCGCCATCGGCCCAATGGGGTAAGCCGCAAATAACATTGGCAACCTTTAGCCAGCTACAAATGATGGAGGAAAGGGTATGTAACCGGTTAAAAACAATAGCCATGGCTATGCCAGCATTCAAAGTTGAATTACAGGGCTATGGTAGTTATCCCACGCATTCAATTTATATACAGGTTGAGTCGAAAGCACCGCTGCAAATGGTTGTAAAACATCTTAAAACCGCCCAATCGTTATTAAAGACAAAAGAACATAAGCCTCATTTTTTGGATAGTTTTTTTATTCCGGTTGCCCGGCAATTGCTGCCCTGGCAGTATGAAAAGAGTTGGTTAGAGTTTAGCCAAAAACATTTTTCAGGAAGATTTATAGCTAAAAATATGCTC
>JANPPB010000157.1:0-2592 GCA_031428295.1 Segetibacter sp.
CAAAGCTTAATTTAAAGCTGTCTTTGACTATAGGATAAATGGAAGGGATGAGTGACTGGATGGTGTCGTTAAGCAAATGGCAAAAACTGATATTCAGCAAAATGGCGAAAACCGTGCTTTCGGCTACTTTTTGTGCGGCAGCAGTGCTGTCGTCTTGAAGGGCTATACTCATGAGGCTGCAAAAATAAATGTCTACTAACTAAAAATTAAAAAGTAAAAATTAAAAAGTAAAAAATAGAAGTTAGGAGATAGAAGATGATAGGAGATAGAAGAGCATGTCTAAAGATATTAAGCGTTTAAACAACTTTTCAATCGCATCGGGGCACCACTGTCATTCACCACCGAAGTACAAAAGCTAAATTGAAAATCTTACCGAAATCGCAGGGTAACCGATTTCGGTAAGATTTTTTTTGAAAGTACAAATGCTCGTCAACCTATTCATGATGTCAGAGCATTCACCTCCCCCACAGCAGAACCAGCTACCCTCAAATCCAATCCACTATGATATGCATTTCAATTTTCAACAACCTGGAAAGTAATTTTTTGAACTGCCTGGTACATAACCTTATTTCCATTTTGAATTGCAGGCTCCCATTTAGGCCCTTTCTTAATTACTCTTATGGCTTCGCTGCCACAATCGGGGCATGCCTTGGGAAGCTGTACAGTTTCAATATTGCTGATCATTCCGTTTCTATCTACAACAAACTGCAGCGTAACCGTATACAAACCGGCAGGAGCACCATTGTCTGCTGCAATGTTTGCATTTAAGTTTCTTTCCAAATATTTTTTCCATCCTTCCAATCCTCCCGGAAATTTGGCTTCCTGTTCTACCTTTCTAAAAACTTTTGTATAATCTTCATCCGGCTTTACAGGGGTAAGATCCGGTGCTATACTTTTTTCAATAGGTGGTGCAGGAGAGCCGTCATCATCTGATCCAACAATATTTTCGGTACCAATTCTTGCAATGTTCAGATCTTCTACGGGTGGAACATCTACTTCATCAATATTTGTAAGTAGTGGTGCTGTGTATATCCTGGTATTTACAGCAGGTGGCTGTACATGTGGTGGCGGAACAGGCAATGGTTTTGGCTTTTCAATCCTGGGCTCATCAATATCCATCAGACTTAATTCTATAGTCGGTATTGGCTGTACCAGACTATGGTTGTTTTTTGCAATGAGTTGGGAAACTGAAAAAATGAGGCAAATGGCACACATACCTCCAACCGCAATGGTAATTCTTTTGTTGTAAGTTTTGCGAAGGTCATAAGCGCCATAGGCTTTGTTTCTTCCTTCGAATAAAATGTCGATCAGGTCTGCAGTTAAAATCTCATTTGAGTTCATAACAATGTTTTTAAATTTTGATAAATAGTAGTCCGATCAACCAAATAGTAGTTGATGTAAAGGCGTAGCATTTTAAGAGATAGAAGAAGCATTCTGCAGTAATACCTCCTGTTGAATCCGGGGCTATTAATAACTATTACTTAGATGTAATAATTGAAAGATTCCATAGGAGAGGAAAAGTAAAAATTAAAAATTAAAAAGTAAAAAGGGAGCAGAAGTGAGAATTAAGAATTAAAAATTATTCATGAAAAGTGAAAAGTCAAAGAAGAGGGCATTGTCTCGCAGTATTGCAAATGGAGAGGCTAAAAGATTATGTCAAAATCAAACAAATACTCCGGAACAAGGAACATCCCGATCAACGATTAATGAAGTAGTTATAAATGGAAAATGAATATTATTTGCTTGAGGAATTGGTTTCTAATTCTGCTAGAAATCTCTCAAATTGTAAATTACCTTCTCCAGGAGATGCTGAAATAAATTCAGCATGACGGCAGAGGCATAAAACAACCAGCAATGGGGCAATGGGCAATAGGCAATAGGCAAACCACCACCGGCAACTATCAACGAACAACAACCACCCAACCAACAACTACCAACGAACAACTTCCAACAACGATCAACCATCAACGTTCTTCTGTCATCTGTCAACTCTTCTACCTCATGGCATACATAATGATATTGACTCCAAACCTGGTATTGTCTTCGGCTAAAAAGCGTTTGTTTCTAAAGTCATAATCCCACTCGCAGCCATAGTCTTTATTGCTGTATAAAACTGCGATACGGCCATTGATGGTAATGGCTTTCAGGTAATCATGCACCAGGTCATCTCCCCAGCCATTTAGCTCAAATGAAGTAATGGGAGGCCCTTTTTCGAAGGTGAAGAAAGATCGGTACAGAGGATGTGTATTGGGTATTTTTTTTAGTGTACCAGCGCCAAACATTGAGGCCATTTGTGCTTCAAACGATGTTGCAAATAAACCATCTATATCGTGGTTGCAATCATCTACAAAAACAAACCCACCATTTTGTACATAGGTTTTAAAGTTGGCAGCCTCTTTACTATCAAACTGTACCAGCTTGTGGCCACTTAAATAACAAAAGGGATATTCAAAAATTTCGTTGCTGCTCAGTTCAACTACCCTTTCTTCGGTATTTATATCGATGGTAGTATATTCAATTAAAGAATTTAAAATATTGGCAGGCATTCGCTGGTCCGTGTTCCAGTCGCCTGAACGGTATTTAAGCCGTGTA
>JANPPB010000158.1:0-4536 GCA_031428295.1 Segetibacter sp.
CAAATGAACTGTTGAGCGTAAGGTTGGTTACTGCTTGTTGTGCATTGCCTTTTACCGTACCGCTTAGCGCCAGGTTTTCAGGCAAAGCAATAGTTGGTGGAATAGTATTGGGTGGAACCAGCGATAATATATCCGAACGGCTGGTTGAAAAATTCCGGATGCTCAGGTTGGCAGATACGCTGTTAGGATTCGGTAATCCATACACGGTTCCTGAAACATCAATGTTGGTTTTTTGAAGTCCCCTGAATTTAAAGTGATCAATATTAAGCCGGGATACACTCCCTGTAATCTTAGTGTCAACATATATTACAGCGGAGGGATTTCTAAATGCAGGTTGTGCTGCAAGCTCCGGCATAAAAGTTAAGATGTCTTTTACCTGTATGCGGCTGTCAGCAATGTCAACATCCATCTCAATCAAACCCGGATTTTTTTGAATGGCTGCAAGCGAAGGATATTTGATCAAAGCCTTTCTTTTTATCTCCGTACCGGGCGTCTGTATCAGCAGGTCTTCCAGCAAAACGCCTTTATCGTTATAAGCAAATTTGGTTTTAACGTTATTCAATATAAAACCACTTTTGTCACGCATGTTGCCTTTAATAACCTTCCCGGCAATGGTATCGTTATGAAAATAAAAATCTTTTAAATGAAACGTAAGGTTATTAATGTCCATGTGACCAAAGTCCATACCCCGGGATAGGCGGGGCATCATGTTGTCATCAAACTTAAGCGAGTTATTATCGAGGATGATGTTATTAACGGTCACCTTCCAGGGTAGCACTACAGATACTTCGTTACTGTTTTCATCAGTAAGCTTTATAACATTTTTATCTGCACTCTTTCCCCCGCTTTTACCCATGCTCACAACCCCATTAAAGCGATTAACATTCACTTCGTCCAAAATAATTGAGCTGGTTTCAAGGTCTATGTCTTTGGGTAAAATGGTAAGATTTGCGACACTTATTTTACTGGAAAGGTTACTTACTTCGTTGGTATAATCTATTTCAATATTGCTAAGCCTGGTTGTTTTGTTTGAGAAGTGTAAAAATGCAGGTGCTTCGGCTGTTTTAGTGGAGTCGGGGTTTTTAACCACAGCAGTTATTTCTATAGGTTTGCTTTGCCTGATTACTAGCCGTAGCCCATTGGCCGTTATGTCGGGTACAATAAAATCTATATGGTCAAGATCGAATTTTGAAATATGTGTATCAAAGTGATTGAGGTAAATATCAACATCGTTTCCGGTAACTACATCTTTATACACGAGACGTGTTTTGTCTACAATAATCTTCTCTATTGCCAATTTTAAAGCGCTTGTATCGGTTGATGCAGTGGTGGGCGCTGTTACAAAAGCATCTATAATAAATTGAAAGTTGAAAGTGGTATCGGGAAGCTGGCGTTTAATTTTTGCTGTTATACCATTCAGGTTTATTTCGTTTATCTGTATTTCGCTTTTCAGCAACTTAAACATGTCGATGTCAACCTTCAGTTGGTTGCCGGACAGCAGGGTATCCTTCTGTTTGTCTTCAATATAAACGCCTTGCAAAACCAGCATTTTCGGAAAATCGATTGACAGCCGGTTAATAGCAACTTTTGTATCCAGTTTTTTTTGTAGAAAGGCAACTATTTTTTTTCTGCCAAAATTTTGAACAGGTTCTGTTTGTATCAACAGTAAAACAAGCACGATTAACGTAACGAGTGATAAAAGAACAAAAGCGAATATTCTTCCTATTCTTACTAAAAGGCTTGTTTTTGGTTTGGGTAATTTTTTATCTGTTTGCATGATCGCTGATATACCACTTAAGAGTTCAAATTTTTTATCTATTGATGGCAAAATTTAAACCAACGAAATAAAGTTTGTCATTGCCCCTAAAATATGCAAAACACGTAAAATATATTTCAATGGGGAATTTCTTCCTCATTGAATAGCAAGCAGATATAGATAAGACCAGTATTAAATTAGGACTTTACCAACGGGGAGAATTGAAGGAACATTGGGCATGTCAACTGCATCTTTATCCCCTTTTTAACAAATGCTCAATCACATTTGTACATTAAAACTTTTTGTAACAGACCTTGGCCTGATAACAAAAATTTCACCTTCAGGCTTTGGTGATATACTAAATAAGCAGATTATTTTTTTGCTTTTCCTAATAGCCAAAGCACGAGGGCAATAATGCCAACTACTACTATTACACCCACCCATATACCAGCTTTAAAAATTCCTGCGATCGCTTCGCAACTGGAAAGTGTAATACTTAATGCAAGCAGTGTGGCAATTACAACATTTGTTTTCATGTATAGTGTTTGTTTTATTAAACAAGAAGCTTTAAAAAAGTAATGCCATCAAAATATACTTGAACCAATGTCGTTAACTTAAAAATATTTGGGTAACAAACATTGTGAAATGAGAGCCGTCATGCTGAATTTATTTCAGCATCCCCTGGAGTATGTACTATCATGATCCAAGGGATCCCGAAACAAGCTCGGAATGACGAAAATGCCTAAAAGCCTTATGTTAATTACATTGATACTTAAACTATAAATGGAGGTTATATTTTCAATAGATAAGTTTAACCAACTTTCATGCGTTATGGTTTTGCATCGTTACTTGCCGGTATCTTTTTGCTTGTATTTAATCGAGAAATAGATTACTGTAAAATTTAAGAGCAACGAAAAACTATTAGTGATGATGATAGGCCAATCTTTGCGGAGTACTCCATAATAAATCCATAGGCACATGCCTGTTATAAGTACACCAAGCATACCTAACGAAAGATCATTGGCTTTTTTTTCTTTTATAATTTTAATAAGTTGGGGCAGCATTGAACCGGCAGTAAAAATTCCTGCAATGAGGCCTAAAATTTCGGGTTTCACATGTGTTTGTTTCAGTTTGGAGTTTGCATTATTGCAATATTATCCCTGGTTAGATTTATTAACGGTTAGATAATATTAACCACGATGAGTAGCTGGTATAAGCAAACATTAAATTGTATTATTGTTCTGTTTTGTTACCGGATGTTTCTTTTTAAGCTCATAGCATTTGATTATAAGAAAAAATGTAATTCATTATAGTGCTTCGCCTGATGAATTTAAATTGAGCAGTTAGGAAAGCTATTGCCTCAGCCTTGTGTATCTGCAGGCAAAGTTGAAGTGCAGCAGTAGTGCAACAAGAAAAAGAATTATGCCTCTGATTGTGCTATGAAAGGCATTGTAAGCGTAGAGACTTGTTAAACTGCTGGGCAAAATCTTCCACAGCAAATAATTTGTGTAAGATATGTGCGTATTCAAATTTGAACTACTGCTTAAGGATGTATGGCATGTTTTTTTAAACGAATACATTCAATAAACATTAAAAATATTCTTTACCATCAAAAACTAAGTATTATGAATTCAGGTTCAAAAGTATTAATGGGAATAGTTGCCGGTGCAGCAGCCGGAGCTGTATTGGGTCTTTTATTTGCACCAGAACCAGGTGCTGAAACAAGAAGAAAAATTGGAGAAGGTAGTAAAGACCTGGCCGCTAATTTAAAAGAGAAATTCTCTGAGTTAGTGGATGGAATTGCTGACAAATATGAGTCTGCAAAAGAAGGTGCATCTGACTTGTTACATAAAGGAAAAGATAAGCTTTCATCTGTAGCTGACGATTATACAGAAAGTGCAGGAATGACTTCGGATGCAAGCAGACCATCGTACCAATCGTAACTTGTTTAAAATACTTGTTCTTACAAGTTCCCGGTGATTATAAAAAACAGCAATGAGTAATCCTACTTTAACTTTAATAGAGTCGTTAATTAGTAAAAGTCATGAATATGTTGAGACCCGCCTTGATTTATTCAAACTTAAAATGGTTGATAAATCTACGGAAGTAGCATCAACTATTGCAAGCGGCATAGCCTTGTTTGTTATAGGATTTATTTTCTTTATTTTTTTTAATATTGGACTAGCCTTACTGATTGGCGACTTGGCAGGAAAATCCTATTGGGGATTTTTTATTCTTGCTGTTTTTTATGCACTCATCGGGTTTATTTTTTATAAGAGCAGAAACAAGCTTATAAAACGACCTATACTGGGTATGTTTCTAAAAAAAATGGGACAAAACACAACTTCATGGGACAAATAAAAACACTGGAGGAATTGCGCCAGGCCATAGCTGATCTTGAGCGTAAAAAAAGTGTTCAGGAGTTAGAAATGAAAAGCAACCTGGATCAGGTGAAACACGCTATGAAACCTGTAAACCTTGTTAGAAACACTTTTAGCCGGTTTGCAGAAATTCCTGAAGTAAGAAGAACATTGATTAGTACAGTAGTTGGGTTTGGCATGGGCTACGTTGCTAAGAAAGCCAAAGATGTTTTGTCAGAAGAATCACTGGACAATATGATAAGTACATTGGTGCATACACAAATGTCCAAATTGGAAGATAAAAACCCGGATAGTTTTCTTACAAAGGCCGTTACCTATTTTAGAAAAAATCTTAAGGAAGAATCTCCCCTCTATCCTTTTATTGGGTATAGAACCAGGTAGAAAGCTCTATCTTTTGCC
>JANPPB010000159.1:0-1535 GCA_031428295.1 Segetibacter sp.
AAAAAATCCTGCAGGTACACAGCACCTTGCGAAACGCTGTTGAACCGCAGCAAAATGCTTTCCATCAACCCACGTAATTGCCTGAAAGACCCAGCTAAAAATGTAAGCGAGCCGATGGTTATGGCTCCGGTAACCGTTTGGCCAATTATAAAAATATATGCACTATAATAACCTGCACTAC
This sequence comes from Segetibacter sp., assembly GCA_031428295.1. Taxonomy (GTDB): domain Bacteria; phylum Bacteroidota; class Bacteroidia; order Chitinophagales; family Chitinophagaceae; genus Segetibacter. The sequence goes on from JANPPB010000159.1 coordinate 182, forward strand.
CAAGCATAGCAAGCAGGGCACCCCATACCGTACGTCTTATAGCCAGCTTTTTATTTTGTGCATAAAACCGGCTGCTCAATTGCCTGAACCTGCTAACAATAAAACCCGATAAATTAAAAATCTTGACTTCTTTGGCTGTATCATCGCTGGCACCCAAAAATCGTACATAATCAAGTTCTCGTTTCTCAGGTGTTTGCTTCCGGCTTAATGCATAAGTTTTATCGTTAAAGTAGGCTTCGCCTAAAAAGGCAGGTATAATCGCAACAATCAACAAAACGATCAACCAGGGATTAAACGCCAATAAGCCTGCCGCTAAGAATGCCATGGTTATCAGGTCTTGCACCTGGCTAAACACCTGCGAAAGCAAAATGGTACGGCCAATGGTTTGCTGCCTTGCCCGTTCCATTTTGTCATAAAAAGTTGAATTCTCAAACTGTTCAAGGTCAAGGGTAGCTGCGTGATTGATTATTTTAATGCTGGTATGGTTTGAAAAAAGATCGCCCAGAAGGCTGTCCATAAGATTGATACCCCTACTTAAAATATCAGACAAGATTGCCAGGCCAAACTCTATAGCAACCAGTTTCCATAGGTAACTGGTAACCGTTGCCTGGGTGGTTGTAATGGAAATAACCTGGTCCACAATTAGTTTGCCTACGTATAATATTGCAAGAGGCATAGCAGATAAGCACAAGCGAAGCAAGGCATTTGTAATAGTCATCCATTTGCTGGTTTGCCAAACCATTTTAAAAAACCCTGGAAGATTTTGAAGCGCAGCTATTCTTTCTTTAAAGGTTAATTGTGTTACAACAGGAGGCGTTTCTTCCTTCTTTTTAAAAAGTCTGCTCAAAAAAGTCATGGGCAAAATTAAGCGGGTTTGCTTATTTTCTTTTACAGATGATCTTGTACCTATCTACAAATCTCTAATGCATTGAACAAATCATTATATATCTACAACACTGTATTTCTTTTGACTTTTGACTTTTTACTTTTTACTTCTTGCCTCTCGCTACTTGCTTTGAGAAACATTTCTGCCGTTGTTGGTGTTCCCGAAAAAATCGGGACAGGTGTTCACCAACGACATGAGCGTGGGCTCTTGGTTTTCTTTTCTTTGCTCATCTAAGCCGGGGCTGCAGTTGCAGGTGACAACACCATTCAACGGCGCTGCTTCGGGAACAGTCGAGTAGGCAAGGGCATTTCAGCCCAAGCCGCTCCAAGAACCGTGCTTGAAAGTCTCCCTTCACACGGCTCTTCTCATTCAGTGGAAAAAGAATTAACCACATGATTGAACTAAACTTGATCGTCCGTGGATTACTCCATGTTGTCTTTCTTAGTGCAAACGAATGAGCTGAACCCT
>JANPPB010000160.1:0-6907 GCA_031428295.1 Segetibacter sp.
CATAAGCCTGTTTACCTCTGCTGTTTTTTCTCAGCAAGGTGACGCAGGATATGATTGGAGAGATTCGTCAAAAATTTCAACAAGGTTAATGCCTCAACAAAGCGAGTTTTTAAACAATCAATATCCTTATCCGGCAAGGCCTCGCGATCAGTGGGAATTAGGATTATCGGGAGGTTTATCAATGGTTATTGGTGATGTTTCTCCTAGACCAGGTTTTGGGGCTGGTATTTCTGCAAGAAAATCAATTAGTCATACTTTTTCTGTCAGAGGAGGATACATAGGATCTATTAATTATGGACTTGATTACAGACTAAGGTCTGCTAATTCAATTGCAGGTAATTCAGTTAATGATCCCTGGAGAACAAATTATGGTAATAATTCACCCTTTGTTGCTAATTATCGCAATAAAGCACATCAGGGACATATTGATTTAATTGCTTCCTTATTCAATGCAAATCATTACAGAGGAAATCCTAAAAATGATTTTTATATTTTTGCAGGTTACAGTTTTCTATCTATGGATATTGACGTTAATGCATTAAATGCGCAGAGACAAATTTATAATTTTGCTCCCATATTTGCTTCTGGTTCACAAAAAAGAAGCGATATAAGAAGCAGGTTGAAAGATTTATTGAATGATGGCAATAAGGACACCGAATATGAAAGTAATGGTGGTGTTTTAAATGGTAATCGTGCTAATATTAATAGAACTGAAAAGTATGGCAAACAAGTTCAAAGACATGCTATGAGTGGTGGTGCAGGTTTTGCGCACAAGTTTAGTAACAAAGTAAATATTGGTATAGAGCAGAGATTCACCTATGCATTTGATGATAACCTGGATGCAATTACTCCAATCGGTAGTAAATCAAATGATCTTTTGAGCTTCACAAGTCTTCGCATGAACATTAATATGGGAAGTTCTGCTAAAAGAGTTCAACCTTTATGGTGGCTTAATCCAAATAACTTTATTTATAATGAGTTGAATAGCCCACAACACATGAAAATACCAACACCGGTTTTACCTGATGCTGACGGTGATGGTGTAACTGATCAATTTGATATGGAACCAAATACGCCACAAGGTGCTCCTGTTGATGTACGTGGTGTTTCTAAGGATACTGACGGTGATGGTGTTCCTGATTATAAGGACAAAGAATTACTTACTTCACAAAAATGTTTCCCTGTTAATGCTGATGGTGTAGGTACATGTCCCGAACCAGCTTGTTGCACTGAGTTAAGAGAAGCAATGAAGAACATGAAGCCAGCGGGTGCTGATTGCGCAATTGGTAATCTGCCAAGTGTACAATTCAGATCTGGTGCTTCTTTAAGCAAGGATGGTCAAATGGTTTTAGCAAGTGCTGCTGAGCAAATTAAAGCTAACCCTGGTTGTAAGATCCGTGTAACTGGTTACGGTGCTTCAAGTAAAAGTGCACAGCAATTAAGTTGGGATCGTGTAAACTCAGTTATTAAATATCTTGTAGAAAAACAAGGTATAGCTGAAGACAGATTTATCTTCTCTTACGGTGGCGAAGGTGATGCTAACACAGTTGATCTAATGGGCACAACTGAAGAAGGACCAAACACAATACCTGCTCCACATCCAAATTTGAAAAAGGGGTAGTTGATACAACATATTTAGATTTAAAATACCCTCCAATGGAGGGTATTTTGTTTAATATATTTTTTTAATTGAATGTAAAAGTTAAATTTGTTGCAACTTTTAAAATTGAATTTTCCTCATTTAAGCAATTTAATATTCCGGATGGCGTTTTTGCAATTTTGAGTTTTTAACAAGTCCCCAATCATCTACAATTTATGAATAGTACAAAAATTTTACCCCTTTTATCCATTATTGTGCTACTGTCATTTGGTTCATCAGCCCAGCTTGGAGGTACCCATAATTACCTGGACACTGCTTATATATCTCCAAGAAACATTTCTCAACAGAATGATTTTTTAAACAATAATCACAATTTTCCGGCTAAGCCAAGAGATATGTGGCAATTAGGGATTTTTGTTGGTTTACCATGGGTTGATGGCGATGCACCCTTAGCTGTAAAGGGCTCGGGTTCAGGATTTTCAAATTATGCTTCAGGGTTTGGGGTTTCGCTTAGAAAAGCTATTGGATATGTCGTATCAATAAGAGGTTCGCTTGCTTATTATAACATGCTTGGACTTGATTATCAGCGCAACAGAAATTTTAATAATCATCCCACTATTCAACAGTTGTATTTGACAGCCCCCAGGGGATATGTACATAATTTCAGAACAACAGCATTTGTGCCATCTCTTGAAGCATTGGTATCGCTAAACAACATCATGTTTCATAGCAAGCAAAGCCGATGGAATTTATATGGTATTATAGGTTATTCAGCCTTTACCTATCAAACAAAAATGGATTTAACTAATGCAAGTGGTAACCGGTATTTGTATGAAAATATTGATGTTAATCTTGATCGGAAAAAAATAAGGGCTGATTTACGCGAAATGATGGACGGTGTATATGAAACAACTGCCCTTTCAAGAGATAGACGTCCAAACCTTGGTGAATATAACTTGAGACATTCTTTTTCGAGTGGTGCGGGTTTCGAATACAGAGTAGGTAAAAAAACTTCTGTAAGCGCCGAATACAAACGAATTGCAACACGCGACGACTATGTTGATGGGTGGTTTCGCCAGAGTGGTGATCTTGTAAACCCTGTTTATACCAGTGAATGGGATAATATAGGTTTTGTATCTATGGGTGTAAACTTTAATGTTGGAAATAGTAAAACACGAATTCCTCCATTATGGTGGATGAACCCTCTGGAGTTTGCCTATGGTGAGTTGAGTAACCCCAAGCATATGAAGCTTCCAAAAATTACATTAGATGATGCTGACGGTGATGGTGTAACAGACCAGTTTGACCTTGAGCCGAATACACCTGCCGGAGCGCCTGTTGATACACACGGTGTGTCTAAAGATACCGATGGTGATGGTGTTCCTGATTATCGTGATAAGGAATTACTGACGCTCCAAAACTGCTTTCCTGTTGATGAAGATGGAATAGGAAATTGCCCAGAGCCTGAATGCTGCAAGGAAATGAGAGATAAGTTTGCCGGTGGTCCTCCACAAAACTGGGAGTGCAAAATCAATAATTTACCCAGTGTTCAGTTTAATGGTAATAGTGTTAGATTGAATAGAAATGCTACTGCAATTCTGGAAAGTGTTGCACAACAACTGAAAGCAAATCCGGGATGTAAAGTAAGAATTGCAGGACACGGTGCAGTAAACAAAGCAGCACAGCAATTGAGTTGGGATAGAGTGAACGCAGTAATGGAATTTTTGGTTGAAAAGCAAGGTATAGCTGACAACCGCATCATTTTTGAATATGGAACAGATGGTGATCCAAACACAGTTGACTTAATGCCTACAACGGAAAATGGTCCAAACTCAGTACCTGCGCCACATCCAAATTTGCAGAAAACGAACTAGTAAAATGTAACATTTTAAAAATGGCTGTTCATATCGGACAGCCATTTTTATTTAATCAACCATAAACACTTTACCGTATTACCTAATAATTAACTACCGATAGACTGGCAGGTTGAATTAGACTTTATAAATTGCCCCGAAAATCTTAGGTTTGCAAACTTCTATGAAGCGAATATTTACATTTTTGATTATTGTGGTGTTTTTTTCTTCTTGTGCTTCAAAATTTTCTAAAATTTTGAAAAGTACTGATTACGATTACAAATACAAAATGGCTGAGAAATACTATGTTGAAAAAAAATATAGTAATGCTCAGGTATTATTTGAGGACTTGTTTCCGATTTACAAGGGAACGCCCAAGTATGAAGACTTATATTTTAAGTTTGCATTTACAGCCTATAATCAAAGGGATTATGCAAATGCTGAAAACCTGTTTAAAACCTTTGTTGAAACGTTTCCAAACAGTCCTAAAGCTGAAGAAGCAGATTATATGAGGGCTTTCTCTTATTATAAGCAATCTCCTAAAGCAGAGTTAGACCAGACCAATACGGCAAAAGCAATGGGTCAAATGCAGGTTTTTATTAACACGCATCCTGGTTCTCAGCGTGTTTTTGAGGCTACTGAGATTATTGATAAAAGCAGGGCCAAGATGGAAACCAAAGATTTTTTAAATGCCCAATTATATTACAACCTTGGATTTTTTAAAGCCGCTGCCATTGCTTTTAGTTCATTAATTGATAATTTTCCTGATACCAATAAGGGTGATGAATATAAACTAATGGTTATAAGATCTTATTTCCAATATGCCAAAATGAGTGTTGAAGAAAAGCAGGCAGAAAGATTTGATAAGGTTGTTGCAGAATCTCAGGATTTTAATGACCGTTTTCCTGATAGCAAACTGTTGAAAACAGTAGAAAATTATAAATCATTATCATTGAATAACATTAAATTAAATACCAAATGAGTAAGCTAAGAAGGCAAATGAGTGCAAATACCAGTAATGTTATTGAAACGAAAAGCCTTATCGATATTAAAGATCAAACCGGTAATTTGTATGAGTCTATAGCAATCATTGCTAAAAGAGCCAACCAAATAAACATCACTTTAAAGGAAGAGCTTCATAATAAACTGGAAGAGTTTGCCAGCCATACCGATAGCCTGGAAGAAATTCATGAGAACAAAGAGCAAATCGAAATCTCTAAGGCATATGAAAGGATGCCCAATCCTGCAATTTTGGCTACTCAGGAATTTATGGAGAAGAAGATTTATTATAGAAAGAATGATTCTGATCTTTTCAGTTAATTACATTATATAATTATAACAAAATGCGACAGTTCTAAACTGTCGTTTTTTGTTACTTTACTTTTCATGTTAGCCGGAAAAAAAATCTTATTAGGAATAACAGGTAGTATTGCTGCCTACAAATCTATTTTGCTTGTAAGGCTTTTTGTAAAAGCCGGAGCCGAAGTGAAAGTTATTTTAACCCCTGCCGCCAAAGATTTTGTGTCTTCCCTTACACTTTCAACACTTTCTAAAAATAAAGTACTTATTAATCTTGCTGATGAGGATACCTGGGCTAACCATGTAGCATTAGGGCGCTGGGCAGATTTGATGATTATAGCCCCTTTAAGCTGTAACACGCTGGCAAAAATGGCATCAGGAATGTGTGATAATTTGTTACTGGCTGCATATTTATCAGCGACCTGCCGGGTAGTGGTAGCCCCCGCTATGGATGAGGATATGTGGAAGCACCCTTCAATCCAAAATAACCTGGAAAATTTGAAATTAGCAGGAAACACTGTTATAACTGTAAATACCGGGGAATTAGCAAGTGGATTATTTGGCGAGGGACGTATGGCTGAACCTGAAGAAATTGTAACATTTGTTGAAGAACATTTTTTTAGGTTTGCTACTTTTAAGGGCAAGAAAGCTTTAGTTACTGCAGGACCCACCTACGAGCAAATTGACCCGGTTCGTTTTATTGGAAATCATTCAAGTGGAAAGATGGGTTATGCTATAGCGGAAGAATTGTACTTGCAGGGTGCAGAAGTGTACCTGGTTACCGGGCCATCTTCATTGCATGTAAAATATAAGGGCATTAATGTGTACAGCGTTAAAACGGCTGCTGAAATGTATAATGCCTGCACAGCATTATTTAATGATATGGATATTGCAATTATGGCTGCTGCAGTAGCTGATTATACTATCACGGTTGTGGAAACCGAAAAAATTAAAAAGAAAGAAGATTTTTTGAACTTGCACCTTACAAAAACAAGGGACATCCTCAAAAGCCTTGGAGATGTAAAAAGTAACAAACAATTTTTGGTTGGCTTTGCGCTTGAAACCAATAATGAAAAGGAAAATGCTTTAAAAAAACTAAGAAGCAAAAACGCTGATCTCATCGTTTTAAATTCATTAAAAAATGAAGCAGCAGGATTTGGCAAGGCTACAAACAAAGTAACTATTTTTGATAAGGAGGAACACGAATACACGTTTGAAGTTAAAAGCAAAGAGCTGGTAGCAAAAGACATTGTAGAATTAATTTATAAAAAATATTCATGGTAAAATGTTTTTCGATATCAATAGTGTTCTTGTTAATTTTTTTACATCCACAAGCACAGGAGCTACAAGCCAAGGTGAGTGTTATTGCTACCCGGGTACCCAATACTGTTGATAAAAAAATCTTCCTTACGCTTCAAACCCAACTTAATAATTTTTTGAATAATAGAAAATGGACCAAGGATGCTTTTCAAACACAGGAAAAAATTGATTGTAATTTTTTATTGAATATAGACCGCCTGGTTGAAACAAATATTTACAAAGCAACACTAACCATCCAGGCCGCTCGTCCTGTGTACTCTTCAGCTTATCAAACACCGTTAATTAATTACCAGGATGCTGATGTGACCTTTAGGTATGTGGAATATCAACCCGTTGAATTTAACGAAAACAGGGTACAGGGAACAGATGCATTAGCCGGCAACCTGACAGCAACATTTGCCTATTATATTTATAACATACTGGGTTTAGACTATGATTCTTTCAGTCCAAAATCAGGGGATGTGCATTTTCAAAAATCCCAAAATATTGTAAACAATGCACCTGAAGGTCGCGATATAACGGGGTGGAAAGCTTTTGATGGTTTGCGAAACCGGTATTGGCTTAACGAGAATGTTATGAACAATCGCTACAATGTTTTGCACGATGTTATTTATAATTTCTACAGGGAAGGGCTTGATAAAATGTATGAAAAGGATGAAGCAGGTCGTGACCAAATATTGTCGGCCTTAACACAATTGCAAACCATTAACCAGGAGAACCCGAACCTAATGTTTGTACAATTTTTTATGCAGGGTAAATCGCAGGAATTAATAAAAATTTTTAAAAAGGGAAGCCCATTACAAAAAAGCAGGGCAGTTGAATTGTTGCAAAAGTT
>JANPPB010000161.1:0-2946 GCA_031428295.1 Segetibacter sp.
GAATTTTACGCTTTAAAAAAATCTGTTTTAATACCCGGGGATGATCATTTTTTACCAAAAGCAAAATTGTATAAAACTTCGGATGACATTAGCCTGGCCAATTGTGAGGAGTACTTTCTGTTGCATGTAGATAGTGAATTGAATGAAGTCGAACAGGATTCCGTTGAAAAGTTTGTATTACAAAACCCCGAAACACAACCCAATTTTACGCTGTTACACAAAACCAAACTTGAAGCTGATCCGGTAGTTTTTTCATATAAAGAACTTCTTTATAAAAAGCCAGGTAACAAAATTATTTGGATGAGTTGGAGCAGGATGGCTATTGCAGCCATGTTTGCAGGTGTTGCAATTGCCTTGTACTTCCTTATTCAATCGGAGCGGGTTAATACTTTGGGGGCACGTAGTCAACAACAACCTACGAAAACAGAAACAACCAATGCACCAGGTGTGCCTACTCTAACTGGAACTTCAAAAAATAACAACCCAAATGCTATACCGTCTACAACTCCATCTCTATCTATTAATAAAGAAGTAAAAACTGCCAAACCTGCAAGAAAAAATATTACAAAAGTTGACCGGCCTGCTACTAATCTGATTGATAGAAATAACCAGGAAAATGTTTCCGTTGCAACCGTTGACAAGCCCCGAAATATTGACCTTAGCCTAAGCGAAAAAAATATACCCCCGGCTGTTGAAAACCTTGCTGCCAAAATACTACCTCAATTAGTAAGAAACAATGTTGTTGCGGAAGGCAGGCAAGTGGTTAAAGAAGATAAAGATTTGGTACAGCAAACCGTGTACAGGGAGATTGATACAGACGCTGATGAAAGAGAAAATTCTTTCTTATTTGGTTCGACCCGCATTAATAAAAATAAACTACGTGGCCTGCTCAAAAAAGCCTCGGCCCTGTTTGATAAAAAAGCTGATAAAGCTGACACAGAAAAAACCATTCAAATAGCCTCATTTGAAATTAAAGGAAAATAGACTCACTCATTAAAAAAGACTTGTATGAAAAGAATTACACTTATGGTAGCAACCATAATGGTTGCCATGGCAGGGTATGCCCAAACTGATAGTACCACCCAACAATCGGATACGATAAGGGTTGGAAAATACGTGATCATCAAAAAGAAGAAAAACCCAATGGGCGAAAAGGAAAACGATAAGAGTACAACTGTGGTTATAGAACGACGTAAGGAAAAGCCAACAAACGTAAGTACCAACTGGTGGATTGTTGATTTGGGATTTGCCAATGTAAAAGACGAAACAATGTATGGTTCTGCCGCAGCAAATAATTACTTAAAAACCACTCGCCCCGGCGAAGCTGCCTTTAACAAGAACGATCTTGATCTGCGATCGGGCAAGAGCTCCAATGTAAACATTTGGATCTTTATGCAACGCCTGAACATTACCAAAGGAGTTTTGAATTTAAAGTATGGCCTGGGCCTCGAAATGTTTAATTATCGTTACGAAAGCAACATTAGTTATCATAAAAATCCGGCATACATCTTCCGCGACAGCATAAACTTCTCAAAAAATAAATTGTACACAGGCTACCTTACCATACCCTTTATGGTTAACCTCAATACGCATCCCGGCCAGAAAAAAGGATTGAGTATAAGTGCAGGTGTAAGTGCCGGCTACCTTGTTGCAAGCCGTAATAAACAAATAAGCGATGAAAGGGGCAAAACAAAAACAAGGGGCGATTTTGATCTGGAGCAATTTAGACTTGCCTACATTGGCGAACTGGGCCTGGGACCAGTAAGATTATTTGGCTCATACAGCATGAACCCTTTACACCAAAATGGATTAAAGCAATATCCTTATAGCATGGGCATTCGCTTTAGTAACTGGTAAAAATTTACAGTTGTGTAATTAAAAGTTCCTGCCCGATGGCGGGAATTTTTAATTAAGCCCAATCACCTATTTTATAGCAACACAGTTAGGAACCATTTTTCCGTCCTTCTTTTTCATACCGAGCTGACGATAATTTTTTCAGCATGGATTACCTTTTTTTGAGGATGACTTTTTCTTTTTCGTGGGCATGTTTAAACTTTTTACAGAATAATATGATTAAAAAATATTGCCAACATGTTGCGGGTATCAAACTGGTCACATCAAAGACTACATAATTATAGTCTCCGCACAAACAGTTAGTAGAAATACTATCTCAAAGACAGGCAAACTACTCTTAAGAAAAGCTTAATAATATGTATTCTTGCATAAACATTGAATCTTATAAGTACCATCATTGCCAACCCCTAAACCTTACGGGATATTATGACCAATAACCAAAAGGTGCTACATAACAATCATAGCGCAACCTGTAACCACTACCTGGTTACCATGAATGCAAATGAGAATATCACTTTTTGTAACTCTAACTTTAGTAACAATTTTTATAACCAATCCACTACTTCAACCATTAGTTCAATTTTAAACGAAGACCATGTACACTCATTTAAAAACCATTTTAATTTTTGTGTTGCCTCACCCGGCACGTGTGTTCAAGGCACCTCCATGCTAATGAACCAGTTTGATGAACCTCACTATATAAAATGGGAAATGGTAGCTGAAGCTCAGGAGTCGAACGAAGTAAATGTGTACCTGGTAGGTCATGACCTGCATGAGCATCCTCATCGCGATAGCGAAATAGAACTGTCTCGTAAAATTTTAAAGGCAATCTTCGATAGTACAGACAATGTGAAGTTTTTTATAGCTCCAAATTTAAGAATACAGTTTTTTAATAAAACTGCTTTTGAAAACGGCTTAAAACTGCATGGAAGACGAATGCAGATAGGTGATAATATAATGGATTATGTAAGAGATACTGAAAACAAAATTGACGAGGTTTTTCAAAAAGATTTTGATAAAGCACTTAAAGGTGAAACAGTGGAACGGGAGACCGAAATAAAATATAAAAACGATCAATCAAAATGGTTCAGA
>JANPPB010000162.1:0-2931 GCA_031428295.1 Segetibacter sp.
CTTCTTAAATCAAAATTTTCGAACGAGTACTGCTGGTTGATCGGGACATATACAAACTGACCACCGGATAATTTTTGCTGCTGCTTACCAACTGTAACCAAAGCCTCGCCCTGCTCAACATAAAAAAATATTTCTGAAAGTTGTGTTACTCCTTTCAGGTTACAACCTTCATCGGCGGTTATAAGTGTTTGACATAAATTGGCACCCATACTTTCATTTATAATTACATTGACTGTGCAATTGCTCCACCCCGGTACCTTGCTGTTAATATATCCATCGGGGCATATAACGGCATGATTGCTTTTAACAACTGACCGGGTAAGTGCTGAAATTTCCATTTTATTCCTGGTTATAGTATTTAATAAGATGCAGCAGAAAATGATCGGCAACTATACTGGCTGCTTCAATATCTTTTACGTCAACGTTTTCGTTGGGGTTATGGCTGATGCCTTTAAAGCATCGTACAAACATCATACAAACCGGACTTACCAGCGATACTGGCACTCCATCATGACCTGCCCCGCTTACCAATTCTTTTACCTCGTAGCCTAATTCTGCAATGGCCCGCTTTAGTAAAAAGTTTAAAGTATAATCGCATTTTACAGGCAAAGTTGACTGTATCAGGTGTAGGTGTGTTTCGATATTTCGTTTGTGGCCAATACCCGTTACAAGCGACTGAATATCGTGCCAGGCGGTATCCAGGGCATCTTCGTCGGCACTGCGCAAATCAACCGAAAAATTTACATTACCGGGTATAACATTACTGGCTGCATTGATAATATGAAGCGTACCTACCGTGGCTAAAATGTTTTCATGTTTTTTAGCATAATATTCCAGTTGATTAATGCAGTCGGCAGCACAGCAAAGCGCATCCCTGCGCATGTTTGTGGGCACGGTGCCGGCATGACCTGCCTGGCCAACACAAGTAATGGTAACCCTTTTTTGACCGGCTATTGCAGACACTCCTGCCACGGGTATATCTGCCTCGTACAATATTGGTCCCTGTTCAATATGAATCTCAAAATATCCCAGCCATTCCTGTTCCTTTATTTTGTCGGTGTTAAGTTGCGACACATCGCCCCCGATTTGAGCGATAGCCTGCGAAAGGGTAATTTGCTGGTTATCTTTTTTTGTAAGAAGTGTGTTATCAAAATTGCCGGTTACTACTTTACTTCCCAAATAGGTGCTGTGATATCGAACCCCTTCTTCATCGCTGAAAGCAATCAATTCAATATTAAAAGGCAGGGTAATTTGCTCCGCGATGAGATGCTCAATAATATCGAGGCCCATCACGATGCCCAATAGTCCGTCAAATTTTCCGGCATTGATGACTGTATCGTAATGCGAGGCAATTACAAAAATTTTGTTACTGGCAACAGCACTGTTTAGCCGTCCCCGCACATTGCCTATATTGTCTACCCTGGTTTTTAAGCCGGCTTCGTTAAACCATTGCACCAACAATTTGGTAGCAGCAACAAATGCAGGGGTTCCAAAAACCCTGGAAATTATGCCGGGCTGGTCTGTAAGGGCAGCCAATGCATTAATCCTGCTCATTATTTTTTCTGCCCTTGCTGTCATAACTGTCTTGTTATAATTGATCCTGCCTGTAATTGTAGCTGCCCGTTTGCATGGTAAACAACCATACCACCGAGGTAAGTGCTGTGTACTGTGCCATATAATTGTTCGCCCAAATAAGGGGTGATCTTATGCTTATGTAAAATCATTTGTTCGGTTACAGTAAAACTTTCATCGGGGTTCCATATTACCAGGTCGGCATCATAACCTTTTTCAATCCTGCCTTTTTTATGCTCAAGTCCAATAAGCTTTGCCGGGTTTTCGCTCAACCATTTGGCTATATGTTCTACACCAATATTACGCTGTTTGGCTGCCGTCCACAACACAGGCAAAGCAATTTGAAGCGATGCAATTCCACCCCATGCTTTTAAAAAATTTCCGCTGGTTATTTCTTTTAGATCAGGTGTAGCAGGGGAATGATCGGTAGCAACAAAATTGAGTATGCCATTTTGTAAAGCCTTCCATAATTGATTGTTGTTGGCTTTGTTACGTATGGGTGGAGCACATTTAAATTGTGTTTGTCCGTCTTTAATTTCTTCGGCACAAAAGTATAGATAATGTTGTGCGGTTTCCGCGGTTAGCGGCAATCCTTTTTGCTTAGCCTGCTCTATTTGGATAATAGAGGAGGCCGATGAAACATGCACAATGTGTACCCGGCAATTAAATTGTTCGCACAACCGTATCATTAATGCAACGGCATCATCTTCCCAAAACGCAGGACGGGTGGCGAGGTAGTTTGCATAAGAGCGGTTGTTATGGTTTACCCTATTGATTGAATCGGTCAGCTCGCAATGCACCAATAAAGGCAGGCCATGTCTTGCAATAATTGGCATTACTTTAACCAGGTCTGCTTCAATTACGTTGGCAAAATCGTCTATGCCCGAATGGGTAAGAAAAGCTTTAAAGCCCAGCACGCCGCATTCAATCAGGCCCTCAATTTCGTTTTCATTACCGGGCACAACTCCTCCCCAAAAACCTACGTTGGTATGTAGCTGATTTTTAGTTGCCGCAATTTTTTGGTTGAATGCCTCAGCGGTTGTAGTAACCGGTGTACAATTTAAAGGCATATCAACAACGGTAGTTATACCGCCTGCTATTGCTGCCCGGGTTGCTGTATCAAAACCTTCCCACTCAGTGCGGCCGGGCTCGTTTATGTGTACATGCGGGTCGATGATGCCTGCCATTACAACAGCATTTCCTGCATCTGTAACCGTAACCTCTGAAACACTACTAAGTTGCTCCACAACATCTTCAATAACACCATCGTTGATAATAATGTAACCGGGCCGTATGCCGGAAGGAGTAATGATCCTGTTGCTTTTGATGATTGTTTTAGACAAAGCAGTTGATGCGTTT
>JANPPB010000163.1:0-11520 GCA_031428295.1 Segetibacter sp.
ACATCGCTTGCCAGCCTGCTAACCCCTAAACCTTTACGCTTTAAATCGAAAAAGCGGAAACCTTCAAAGCAAAGTTCTTTAAACCGCTCATTCAGTATTTCGGTAATGGCTAATTCTTTAGTTGAAAATGTAATCGGAACATATCCAGCAATACGAGCACCACGAAGGATATTGATGTCAGATGCTGCACCCACAAGATCATTGTTTTCAGCTCTTGCCTCTGCCCTGTTCAAGAACATTTCTGCTATACGGTTTATTTTTAGGTCGTTTATCTGGGGACCGAAACCTGAACCAGGATACTTATTAACAAGCGAAGTATCGTTTGCATCACCAGAAAAATAAGTGGTAAAACGTACATCATTTGTTCTGTCAAACTGGTTTTTCAACTTATCCGAAGGCTCAAAGAATACATCGCCATTAGTGTCTTGCCACAATAATTTTGGGCGTTGTGTATTCCGGTATTTCCAGATGGTTTCCAGTTCGTTTGCATCGCCCCAATAGGCAGGAAAGCTTGATGCTGGCACCAAACTTTTACCTGACAAAGTAATGGCCGAAGTTGCAAAAGTGACTGCCGAAGCCCAATCTCTTTTTAATAAAGCTACCCTTGACTGGTACGCTGCTATAGCTGCTTTGCTTATACGCAATACATTTGTTGGGGCATCGGGTATGTTTGCCTCAGCACGTGCTGCAGCAAAATCTGATTCAATCTGCGCAACTACTTCGCCCACTTTGTTTCTTGCAGGTGCTGCGCCAATATTAGATTTCAACATGATGGCTACACCCAGCCCATTGGGATCGTAACCTGCAGGCATGAAACGGATCAATAACTCATAATGAGCTACTGCTCTTAATGCAAGCAACTCGGCCTTAATTTTTGACTTTTGTGCAGTTTCTGTAGCATTTAACGCAGCAATGCCATCAATAACTTCAAGTATTCGGTTTGCTCTGTCAATTAACACATAATACAATCCAAAATCGCTGTTATGCTCTCCGCCACCTGCAGAAAACTGGTATTTAAAAGTGAACTGTCCCTGGCCCCTGTTTTCATCAGAGATCTTTGTTTCGTCGGCAAGAATGGAACCGATATAAATTTTATTAATAATATTATTAGCACTGTATACACCCAGTACTCCTTTGTCAAGATCGGCAACATTAAGGAATGCTTTGGAGGCGTCTATTGAGTCCGATGGGCTAAGATCCAACTGCTTTTTACACGAAGTAAAAAAGAGGGCAGCGGAAACCATAACCAGTGAAAGAATTTTATTCATGATGTTATATTATTTAAATTATTTAAAAGAAACATTCAGTCCAAGGGTATAGGTTCTTGGTGTTGGGTATTCGTAGGCAGCTATATTGTCATTATCCTCCGGATCAAACCCGGTCCAATTTGTCCAGGTATATAAATTCTGCGCTTGTCCGAATATCCTTAGGCTGCCGATGAATTTTTGATTTCCCAAAAGGCTGCGTGGCAGATCGTAAGAAACTGATAGGTTTCTAAATCTTAAAAAGGATGCATCCTGTATGTCTTTTGAAACAAACTGGCGTTGAGTAAGCGGATTTTGAATGTCTGTAACATCTCCGGGCCTTTGCCATATAGTCAACATTTCTCTCCTCAGGTTAAAGCCTTGCAAAGCAAAGGCATGGTTTAACTGGAAGAAATCCTGGTTGTTAAACCTTTGGAAACCCTGCTGAAACGAGAACAAGGCATCGATGGTAAATCCTTTAAAGCGAATGTTGGTTGTAAAGCCACCAATCCATGGAGCATTGTAGGTTCCAAAATCGGCAACCCTGTCGTCATCGCTATAAAAATCAGTCAATTTTCCAGCTTTTGTGTAATACAAAGGTTTTCCGGTAGCAGCATCTACACCACCCCATTTAACTATGTAGTGCGACCCAATTGGCAAACCAACTCTTACAATTTCAGTACCCTGTTCAAACTCGTTTACCTGGCCCAGGTTTAAAACTTCGTTCTTATTATAACTAAAGTTTCCACCTATGGTCCAAACAAAATCTTTAGACCTTATTACATCTGCAGACAATTCAACTTCAACTCCTTTATTACCTACAGTGGCTGCATTTACATCCAGGCTGCCAAATCCTGTTTCCAAAGGAATTTTTTGGGAAACAATTACATCAGTTCCCTTCTTGTTGTATACATCTACTTTACCTCTGATTCTGTTTTTGAAGAATGCGTAATCAAGACCTATGTTAGCAGTAGCTATACGCTCCCATTTAAGATTTGCATTACCCGGAGCAGAGGGCTCAATAGTTCCTTGTCCTGCGTAAGATCCCGCACCAAATGTTGGCAGGTAGGAGAAATAGCCTCCAGGAAATCCATCAGCATTTGCAGCAGTACCATAAGAAACACGCAATCTCAGGTCGCTAACTTTGTTCCAATTTTCAGCAAATCCTTCTTTCATTACATCCCAGATACCACCAACCGCGTAGAAGTTGGTAAATCTGTTAGCTATTGGAAGCTGAGAAGAGCCATCTCTTCTGAAAGAAGCGTTCAGAGTGTATTTGCCTTTATAAGTATAACGCCCCAATGCCATTGCAGCATAAAGTGCTCTTTCGTTTTTAAACCCACCTACCCTGGCAATTAGGTTGTTGGTATTGTTACCAGGGGTTATGCCGGCGGGGGTATTTACTAACTTCGGGTTTATACCAAAACCTGTATAATTAAAACCTCTCAGGTTGTCCTTTGTATATTCTGAAATAACCTGTAGGAATACATCATGTTTCTCAGCAAAAGTGTTTTTATAACCTGCATTTGCCCTGATTACATACTCCATAAAATTGTTGTACCCTTCGCCATAAGATCCACCGCCCGTTGTTGAACCAGCCGCGGGACCCGTAGGAAAACCTGCAGTATTGGAAGCAAAAGATCCGGGGAAAATTGATCTTTCGTTTACAGTCTGGCGATAGTCAATACCTGCAGAACCACCAACAAAGAAATGATTGGTGATATCGTAGTTAAGCAGAGTACTTGATGTAGCCTTGATTTGATTGTTTAGCTGTGAAGTTCCGGTAACCCTTGCAAAGGCATTCGGGCCAACCCGCCCGCTGCCTGTAGATACTGTACCATTGTCGTTGTATAATTTTTGGTAAGGCAGTGCCAGGTATGCTGCGGCAAAAGGGTTAGCCAATGCAATTCCATTTTCTGATTCAATAAAATTTCGGGTAGTATAACCTATACCGCTGTTAAACTGAATAGTTAACTTGTCACTTTTATGATCAATGTTTGCACGAAGGTTATACCTGGTTAAATCAGATCTAAGGCCGATACCATCTTCTTTATAGTAAGAACCCGAAAGGAAAAAGCGAGTTGCTTCCGAACCGCCTGATAAACTCAGGTTATGATTTTGAAAACTACCTTGTTGCATAAATACATCTCTCCAGTTAGTATTAATGTTTCTAAGGCTGTCCAAATTTCTGCCTCTTTGTGCTTTTACAGCCGGAGAGGCTGTAGCATACGATGGGTTTAGTTTGGAATTAGCCCAACCCGGTAAATTGTTAGGTAATTGCTGGCCTAAAATTTCCTGGAAACGCAACAACTCTTCTGAAGTCATCATGTTGAACTTTTGCTCACCGGCTTCTGTAATACCTACCTGGCCAGCATAAGATAAAACCGGTTTGCCAGCCTTACCTCTTTTAGTAGTAACAACAATTACTCCACTTGCACCCCTGTTACCATATTGGGCCGTTGCAACGGCATCTCTAAGTACATCAATGCTTTCAAAATCGCTTGGATTTAATGATTGAAACACACCTTCTTCCACCGGTTGACCGTCTAATATGTAAAGTGGAGCATTTCCACCGGTAATAGAAGCAGCACCACGAATTTGAACCCGTGAAGCAGCACCAGGCTGTCCACTACCTGATGTTACCAACAAACCGGGAGCACGCCCCTGTAACATTTGATCGAACGAGGCGGCAGGAACAAAATTGATTTGCTCCGCAGTCACCTTACTGCCTGCACCTGCATATTCCGATTTTTTTATACGTGAATAACCGGTAACAACAACCGTATTAAGGTCAACCGTAGAATTGGTTAGGGTTACATTGTAATTCTGCTGGCTTCCGATAGAAACCCTTTTGGTACCATATCCTACAAACGAAACCAAAAGTTCTTTAGCAGTAGTAGGAACACCAATAGAAAAGGTTCCACCTGCTCCCGTAGCAACACTTACTGAACTTCCGGCCACATTAATCGTTGCTCCCACAAGCGCATTACCTTCCGGGTCAGTTACAGAGCCGGTGATAGTGCGATTCTGCGCAAATAACTGGCCAACCGACAATCCAATGCACAACAGCGTCATTAAAAATTTTGTCATGATGTTTTTTGATTTTAAAAATAGTATCCCTGGGTAAAAAACCTGAATTAAAATTGACAAGTAAAAAAGATCAATAGCTGCATATTAAACTGATTACCGTAAAGTGATTTTAATAATTTGCTAGCTACCTGCTTGTTTGGCCATCTTTACAACTCAAGTTTTATAGGGGCTGCAATATAATTAACTATTTACCTGAATGACTGAAGTTCCAAGTTGAAAAAAGCCATTATGAGGAATGGGTAAATACTGTGATAAACGGTGAAAGTTTCTTCAAAGGGCATCCTTAAGCATTAGGCTTTTCAATGTTAAAGAGTTATAAAACCCATAGCCTAACCTAGTAGCCTATCATAAACCTACGCAATTTGCGATAGTAATAAAGAAAGCCAGCAAAAAATATGACGGCTCTCTCAATAAATAATTAACTGGTGAAACTATGGTGTATCCCAGAATATTCTTGTTTGCAGATTTGCTTTCTGCCCGGGTATACTTTTATTTAAATTAATTTCTGATTGAGGGTAAAATATGGAACGTGGTATAGCAGTCTCTACAGCGTTTGAAGGAGGGGTCAGCACTGGGAAAGTAAAGACCTACCTGATAATGCAGTTGTAAAAACATCATCGACCGGTGGAGAGGTTTGTCTTCTTATTAATAAAAAGAGGCTGTATCAAAAGCCCTAAAATTTGGAAAGTAGGTGCTGAGAATAGCTTAAACGACAGTGAGTCTCCGACAGGGACCGGAATAAAAAAGTAAAGAGGCTGCCTTTGGGGACAGCCTCTTCAAAGTGTTCTATATAATTGGGTCTAATACCCCGGGTTTTGTTGCCCTTTCAAAGAGGGATTTATATCAATTTCTCTCTGCGGAATTGGCAGGATAACCTTTTGTCCTGTGCAGGGTGCTGATATAGCAGCAATAGGACCTGTTGTTCTCAATGATTTTCCTTTTCTTAATAAATCCATTCTCCTATGACCTTCAAAAGCAAGCTCTTTACGTCTTTCATTTAGGATTGCATTAATAAAATCCTGATTAGTAACAAATGTAACAAGAGTCCATTCTGCAAGGCCTGCTCTTTTGCGTAATGCATTTATTAAATTAATAGATGTTTGATTAATACCATCTTTTTCAGCTAATGCTTCAGCCCTGTTAAGATACATTTCAGTAACACGTATCAATGGTGCATCATCTGCATTGGTTCTTGCATCAAAATACTTTAATGTAAACCTTCTTCTTACACCATCAGCAGCCACAGCCGAATCGCTGATATTAAAGCGCTTGTCTCCCGGCTCCTCCATATAGGCCATAACTAAACTTGTACTAAACGGAGCATCGCCACGGCCACCTGCTGATGCAGGACGGTGGTATGAACCCCAACCACCCGCACCGGTACGCGAATTATCGGTAGTTGTCATTATAGAAACAAAAATGTCTTCCGCTGATAGTTGATCATAAAAATTATAATTTGCTGCAAGCGCATAAGTGGGGGTAGCAGTAATTACCGCATTAGCCCTATCTGCTGCTTCGGTCCACTCACCTCTGTACAAATGTAGTCTTGATAAAACGGCTGAAGCAGCGCCTTTTGTTGCCCTGCCACGGGTATCAGATGCCGAAGGATGAGTAACGGGTAAATCTGATAATGCTTCTTCAAGATCTTTTTTAATTTGAGCATGCACCTGGGCTACCGTACTTCTGGCAGGAAATTCTACCTCTCCTGTAAATTCTTTCAATACAATAGGAACCCCCGGATTGCTGCCATTACTGCAATTAAAAGGTTGTGCAAACAGGTTTACCAACTGAAAATAGGTTATGGCCCGCATAAACTTTGCTTCTGCTACCATTTGTTTCTTTTGAATATCGGTAAAGCCTGTTTCTGTTATTGCGGGTACCCGGTCAATAATAGTGTTAGCTCTTATAATTACCCTGTAATGACTTTGCCAGATTCCTTGTACGTTAACGTTTGTAGCAATGGTAGTAAACTGGCTAATCTCCTGCAGGGTTGGAAACGATCCCACAAACTCTACATTATCTGCCCAATAATCGTTTATTACCTGGGGCAATGCGCCAAAAACATCTAATATCTGGCCCGAACTATATACCCCGGTTAAGGCTGCCTGCGCACCTGCTTTTGTGGTAAAAACTGCCTGGTCCGAAACGAATTGTTCCGGCTCTAATGCCAGCTCTTTTTTGCAGGCGGTTAAATAGCCTGCAAGGATTATTATTAAAGATATTTTCTTCAGATTCATAATTTTTATTTTATTTTTTTTAGAGACCAATGTTTAAGCCAAACGTAATTGTTCGTGATTGCGGTAAGGCAAAAAATGATTCACCCATAATCTGGCTGCCACCATTAGCCGAAACCTCAGCATCAGGACCACGGAAATTTTTAGCCTGAATAATAAATAAGTTTTGAGCCTGCGCATAAAACCTTGCACTGCTTACATATTTCAAACTGGTTAAAAGTGAAGCCGGCAGTCTATAGCTCAACGACAATGTTTTTAAACGGGCATAAGAACCATCTTGCAATTGCAAGGTTGAGGTTTGATGGAAAATAGGTGCAGTAGTACTGGATAGCTTAGGTGCAAAGGCATTGTCTCCTGGATTTTTCCAATAATTCATAACAATTGTTGATTTATTAAAACCTGATTGTGTTAAGTTTTCAGTAAACCCTAAACCACTAATTAAAACTTTGTTTCCATAAGCAAAATTGAAAAAAGCAGTAAGGTCAAATTCGTGGAAACGAACTGTATTTGTAAAACCGCCGGTAACTTTAGGAATGGCATTACCCACAATCTGTCGGTCCGCTGCAAGTAATGTTTTTACTGCTTTACCTGTTTTATCTTCCCACTCTGCATCGCCTGATACTGAATTAACTCCGATAAATTTATTGAGGTAAAATGTATTTCTCGAGTGGCCAACTATAGCGCGTTGAGCAGCAGAAATAAGTAGAAAGTCACGCCCTGCCTCATCTTTATTAGTTGGTAAGGAAAGAACGGTGTTCGTAACAAAACCCATATTTATTGAAGTGGTCCATTCAAAATTCTTTGATTTCAGGTTAACGGTGTTAAATTCAATATCAATTCCTTTATTTTCAATTTCACCAATGTTTTTATTAACCGAAGGATAACCTGTTGTAAACGGAAGTGGTACCCCTATAAGATTATTTATTGTACGCTTATTGTACACGTTTACGTTAAGGTTAAGCCTTGATTGAAAAAACGAAGATGCAATACCAATATCCCATTGCCTGGTTTCTTCCCATTTAAGATTTTCGTTAGGAATTTGAGTGGGTGCTAAACCGGCTGCGCCGTTATAATCAGAGGCAACTCCACCGCCATATAAACCAAGAGAAGGAAAATCACCTCCAATCCTGTCGTTTCCTGAGGTACCGTAGCTTGCCGTAAGTTTAAGGTTACTTAAAAACCCAACATCTTGTAAAAACGCTTCATCAGATATAATCCACCCACCTGAAACTGCGTAAAAGGTTCCAAATTTATTAGCAGCGCCAAAACGAGATGAACCATCGCGACGTAAGGTGCCTTCAAATAAGTAGCGGTTTTTAAATCTGTAATTAAGCCTGGTAAAGACTCCTTCCAATCCCCAAGCGCTGCGGGATGCAAATGTAGTGGTGGGTGTTGCACCAGAGGCAACATTGGGTAACCGGTCGCTTGCAAACACTGCGGCAGCAACAGTTATATTATCGTTATCGGTTTTTTCAAAACTATGACCTAATAATGCACCGATAAAATGTTTATTTAAAGTTTTCTCATAATTAAGCGTATTAGTGGCTAACCATTTGCGGTTTTGCTGAACTGAACGTGAAGCCGAACCTCCGGAGGTAACAATATTTACACTGCGGTATCTTTCTTCAGCCTGCACATTATCAATACCCCAGTCTGTTCTGAACTTTAAATTGTCTATCAATTTAAATTCAGCATAGGCATTACCGGTATTACGGGTTGAAATGAAAGCGTTGGTGTTAAGGGCTTCAATTGCTAAAACATTAGCAATAAAACCAGTGTTTACAAATTTGCCATTATCATCTCTTGGTTGTACATAGGGCAGAATAAGTGCAGCAGCAGTAAGCGGGGCAAAGGTGCTGTTTTCAGCGCCTATTCTATCACTATTGGTATTAGATACACTAAAGTTTACACCCACTTTTACCCTGCTTGAAATATCATGATCCAAATTTAGTCTTCCTGACAAACGGCGAATGTCGTTTCCAATGGTATAACCCGTTTCATCATAATAAGTTCCACCTAGATAAAACGTGGTTTTTTCATTTCCACCGGTACTTGAGAGGGAATAAGAGTTTACTTTTCCCTGCTGCAAAACTGCATTTGTCCAATCAAAGTTGCCAGCAGGAAAAGTTGCCGGAGTTGACATTCTTGCAGCTCTATATTCAGAAATATAAGTTCTGTACTGATCTGCATTTAGCATTTCAAGGTTATTTGTTGGTCGTGAATAACCTTTAAAAGCATCCACATTTACTCTTGTTTTTTGATTAGCCCCTCTTTTGGTTTTAATCAAAATAACGCCATTAGTACCCCGGCTACCATAAATTGATACGGCTGCCGCATCTTTTAGTACGGTCATTGATTCAATGTCGTTAGGGTTTAAATCAAGCAATGGATTTAATCCTGTTCCCCCACCCTGTCCTCCGGAAATAACATCATCGTTTAAAGGAACACCATCTATTACATATAATGGTTGTGTACCTCCAATCAGTGAAGAAGCACCCCGAACCTGAACATTAGACGCAGCGCCTAACAATCCCGAAGAGTTAACCATGTTAACACCTGCAGCCTGCCCCTGCAACGCCTGGGTTGGAGAAACAATAGCCATATTTCTAAAGCTTTCTCCTTTAACTACTGAAGCTGCCTGAATTCTTGTTCGTTGGGTTTGAGTACCATAACCCACTACTACCACTGTTTCAAGGCTGCCCTCAACCGGGTTTAATTTTACATCAAATGATGTATTGTTACCAATTGTAACTGTTTGCGTGGCAAAATTTACCGAAGAAATTTCCAGTGTTTTTGTTGCTACAGGTACTGCCAAGGTAAACTGGCCGTTGCTGTTGGTAGAGGTGCCTCCACCAGATGGTTTGGCTACCACAGAAACATTGACTAAAGGATTTCCCCGGCTATCAGAAACTGATCCTGAAAGGGTACGTGTTTGTGCCTGGACCTGTCCAAATAAAAGGACAAAAGACCCCATAAGGGATAAGAGTTTTCTCATGTGCATTTGTGTTTTTTAAGTAAAGAAGCTGCCTATTGACAACCAATTGTTAAAAACTGCTGTCTGATAAACAAAAAAATATTTACAAATGCAAGATGGATTCTACGAGTTAATCTTTTTTTAAGGTTAAAATGAGTACGGGCAACAAAACCAAATTTGTAATAGTACCAACAACCAGCGTTAAAGAGGTTAACCATCCCAGTGCTTTGGTGCCACCAAACCCACTGAAACAAAATATTACAAAACCTGCTATCAAAACCAGGGAGGTATAAATGATACTGATGCCGGTATGCCTGATGGTTTGTATTAATGTTTGCTCCACATGGTGCTGGTGTATGGGTAACTCCTGTTTATAATTTACCAGAAAGCGTATGGTTACATCTATGGCAATACCCAGCGCAACACTAAACACCAAAACGGTGGATGGCTTTAAGGAAACACCTGCCCAACCCATAACCCCGGCAGTAATAATAAGAGGTATTAAATTAGGTATGAGCGAACAAATTAAAATTTTAAACGACCTGAACAGGTATAACATACAAAGAGCAATTAATAAAAATGCCCACATAATACTTTCTTTTAAGCCATTGATGATAAAGCGGCTACCCTCTAAAAAGGTAACACTGGCGCCGGTAAATTTTACATTGTAGCTGGCTGTATCAAAAATCGCATTGGCATGTTGTTGAAATGTATCGAGCAGCACCGGCAGCCGCAGGCTGCCAATGTCCTTCATATTAATACTTATGCGGGTATACTGTTTATTTGAATCAATAAACCCGGTTAAAAGGTTATTGAACGCTGCATTAGCCTTAGCGGTGTCCTTTTTGCCTTTAAGGTAGGGTGCTAAAAAGGGCATATCAAATTCTGATGGGGCCGTATAACTCATGCTATCTCCATCATAATAAGCCTGCTTGGCAAACTTCAATCCCTCTACAATATTCAAAGGCCTGGCAACATTGGTGTCCTGCTTAATGTAATTACTAAACTCTTCTATCCTGTCCAGCGCTTTTAAGGAGCTGGTAACCCCATTTTTCTTTTTTGTATCTATAACTACTTCTAATGGCATTACGCCACCAAAATTTTTCTCAAACCATTTTAGATCCGTGTAAATCTTATCTGTCTTCGGCAGGTCGTCTACAATAAAACCTTCGCTCTTTAAACGAAAGATGCCTACAATACCAATACCCGTAATGATGATAGTAATAAGAAATACAGGCTTCTGGTGATGTATGGTCCATCGTTCCACCTTTTCAAGGAAGTTTATCAGCACTTTACTGTCGAGGTATTTTAGCTGCCTGGGCTGTGGCAGCGGCAAAAAGCTTAATACCGATGGAATAAATATGAGCGAGATTATAAACAGCACCATGATGTTTACCCCTGCAACAGCACCAAACTCTTTTAAGATGGCACTTTTGGTTAAGGCAAATACCGCAAAGCCTATGGCAGCAGCTATGTTACAAAACAAGGTAACAATACCCATGCGGCCCACCATGTTTACAATAGCGGCCCTTTTATTGCCAGACGTACGTATGGAGGTGTGGTACTTATTTAAAAAGTATATGCAATTGGGTACGCCTATTACCACAATCAAAGGCGGTATAAGCGCTGTAAGCAGGGTTATTTTGTAACCCATTAAAACGATTGTTCCAATACTCCATACCACGCCCATCATTACCACCAGCAAGCTCATAACCATTGAGCTTACTGACCTGAAAAATATGAGCAGGGTTATGGCAGATAATAGCAACGAACCCAAAAGAAAATATTTCATTTCTTTTTTTACCAGGTCGCTCAACGTTGTACGAATAAATGGCAGACCACTTTCATGCACTTTAAAACCGGTTGCCTTTTCGTAATGGTCAACCTCCTTCATAATATTTGCAATCAATTCGGTCCGCTTAGTGGTATTGATAAGGTCTTTGTTTACACCTATGCCGGTAACATAGGTTTGGGTAGC